>JBFWIO010000071.1:0-10396 GCA_050255955.1 Victivallaceae bacterium | reverse complement strand
GGCCGTGCTCGGGTTCGGGGCGGTTGAGCGGGTCTCCCGCTTTTTTCAGAATGTCAAGCAACTCCGGATCGGTACCCTTGCCGGCGATCAGGATCGCGGTTTCGCCGGGATAAAGCTCGTACTTGCTGAAGTCGTAACCCATCGCGAGCATCGCTTTAAGCACGTCGGAGTACCCCTCGCTGCCGGCGGCCTGAAAGGCGTTCATGACTTTGCCGTCGCATTCACGATACTCATCAGGTCCGATATCCATGCTCCAGCGGCCAAAGAGATCGATCAGCACGTTTTTTTCTTCCGGAGTGAAGCCGCCGCCGGCGATCAGTTTGGCGAGTTCATCGAGCACCGTGTCGGATTCACCGTCGAGGTAGCGTTTTTCAAGGCTTTGCAGTTGTGCGGCGTGCTTTCCGGTGAAAAGCCGGAGCAGAACCGGCGCATGGTCGTCAAAGGACGGAATGCGCGGATACCAGTTGGTGGTGCCGACGCCCCGCCAGTAACACTTCTGCCCCGCATCGCTGAATGCCTTTTCGCCGCCGAGTCTGGCTACCGTCGCCGCCGCCTGATCGTAACGCAGTGTCGCCATTTCAAAGAGGGCGCGGTGATAGAGTCCGTATCTTTCGCTTTCCGGATATTTCGCGGCTTTGAGCCGTTCCTCGTACAGCCGGTCGCCTTTGTCGATGATCCCCTCGCGCAAATAGACGTTTTTCCAGCGGAAATCCGGATAATCGCGAACCACCCGGCCCATCATGTCGAAGCCGAACGCCGGAATCAAGGTGTCGTAATATGGATACTCCAGCGCGGCATCACCGAGCTGAAGGATCAGTTCGTGCGACCCTCCCCAGCGCGGCAGGAGTCCCCAGGCGATGTTTTCGTGTCCGATGTCATTGGTCGGATCAACTTTCAGCAGGTTTTTAAAAGCCTCGATTCTTTTTTCGACGGTGCCGCCGCCCATTTCGACGCTGATCAGCCGGAGATGCGGCTGCGCCAGGTCGGGCCGCAGCTTCAGCGCCTCATAAAACGCGGTCCTGGCTTTGTCGAGCTGCTTCCCGAAACCCTGCCATCCTTCGGTTTTGACGGTATAAGCGTAGCCGTTGCCGCGCTCGTCCCAGGCCCGGACGATGGCGGCGCGTCCGGTGATCATCTGGCGCAACCAGGGGTCGAGTTCGACACCGGCGCTTTCGGTGTCAAGTTTTGTCCAGTCTTCGTCCGAAGCGAGATGGCCGTAAATGTTGTAGATCGAAGGCGCCGAAGCGGCATCAACTTTGCCCGCAAGGATCAGTTTCACGATCTCGTTTTTGGTGGTGTTCCGGCGGTTTTTCCGCGCCAGCTTGTCGGTGGTGATGTCGGCGACCAGCCGCATGGTCTCCATGCGCGAAAAGGACGGAGATTTCATTTTGAGCGCCGCCATCCGCATTCGCTGGACGACTTGCCCCTCCTTGGCGGTTCCGGCGTGAAGGGCGCTCAGGGCATTGACGACCTCGTCAAGCGGCGTTTTGCCTTCTTCGAGGGCGGCTTGCCCGAGATCCGGCATTATCGGAATCTGCCCGCTTCGTAATTTAACGTAATTTTCCAGCTTCACCGGATCGGCGTCCGGATTTTCCCGTTTGAGCGTGTCGCGCAAAAAGAGATCGAAGCCTTCAGCGGGAAGCTCGCGCGACTTTTCTTTGGGAACATCCCGGTAAAGGTCTTTGAAGGGATTGCCGACCGCCTGATAGCAACCGGCGAAGCGGATATTGCTTTGCTTTTCGGCACTCTCGGACAGGGCGACGGCATCGCGGAAAACCTTGGCTGCCGGCAGTGCGGAGCGCTCGATTAGCAGCCGCGAGCGTTCCCCGAGGGTGTTTTGGGCTTCGTCAAGCTGCTTGGCGGCGGCTTTGACTCCCGGCTCGGCGGCGATCTTGAACCGGAGTTGCCGGGTCAGGCTCAGGCATTGCCGTCGCTTGAGTTCAAGCTCGCGAGCCCGTCCGTCATCCGGCGAAAGCGTTTTCAGCTCCGCGCCGGCCACCTGCAATTTGCCGAGTAAATCCAATGCCGCCGGATTGTTCGCCGCCGTTTTTTGAGCGGCCTTGAGCGCCTGTTGCGCGGCATCGACCCGGGCTTTCAACTCGCAGTAGGTTGCGTCGGTTTGGAAGATCTGGCGCTCGATCCGGTCGTTGAGGCTTTGCATCGCGCGGTCCCAGGCGGCTTCGTTTTTTTCCGGATCGGCCTGATAGGCACGGTGGAGCGCGATGATGTCCGGCAGCGGCTCGTCGAGCGGGGCGCCTTGAAGAATACCGCAGAGCAAAAGCAAGCCGTACCGGAAAATGTGCTTCATCGTTCCGTCCTTTCAAATATGAATTGATTAAACTATAAATTCATTTGCCATCGTTTTCAATGAAATCAGCCTGAAAATTTATTGATTTTCCGCATCCGGCGATTTGACAGCCCCGTCAGGCGGCGGTACATTCATCGAAAAAAAAGGAGAAGAATATGTTTTCGCGCTTGAAACGGTTTGCGGCGATGATTATTTTTGGGGGCAGTATCCTCTGCACGGCATTTGAATGGTCCGGCGATCCGCGGCAGGCGATGGAGCGTGATTTCGATATTTTGATCGACTTCATGCAGCGCAACTCCCCCCGGCTCACCGTCAATCGCAAAGTCTACAACGTCGATATCATCAAAACGCTTCAGGAGTATCGCGGCCGGATCACCGGCAAGGAAACCCCGGCTCAATTCGCCGAACTGTTGAAAGAGGCGATCCTGGCTTGTCATTGCGGCAACCTCGGCCTGGCCTGGAGCAGCAGCGAAACCCGTTGGATCGACGTCAGCGCCGGGGCGACGGTTCCCAAAGGCGAGCACGCTTTTGGCATCTTCGGCCAGGTCGATCCCGAGATCAGCCGCATCCACCGCGAATATCGCAGCGAACTCCGGGAACGGACCGATCCCCGGTTCCCCGGCCCGCCTTTTTTTTACTGGCATGGCGATTATTATACCAAACATCCATTCAACTGGGACGGGAAAACCTACGAAAGCGGCATGAAGCTTCTGGCGGTCAACGACCGCAAACCG
The DNA here is from genome assembly GCA_050255955.1 of Victivallaceae bacterium. GTDB lineage: Bacteria > Verrucomicrobiota > Lentisphaeria > Victivallales > Victivallaceae > JAVBUI01. Next base: position 7,354 of record JBFWIO010000071.1, on the reverse strand, counting down.
CTTGAGCTGATACGCGCCAACCAGCACCGGATGTTCATGTTCGACCGTGACAAGAAGCACTTTTTCGGAATTCCGTCCAGCGAATTGTACGAAGAGTCGCCGCAGCTTTTGTTGTGCCGCGACGGCGCTGACAAACTGACTTTCCGGTTGCTCGGCCGGCGCGGCGAAACCGTTGAACTCACGGTCGATCCCAATGCCTTTGCGGCCAAAAATATTGAATTGCCGCCGCGCGAAGCGGGCCGGACAGTGACCTATTTTGAGGATGAAGGCATTTTGTACATCCGGATGCCGACGATGCAAGACGACAAATTTTATCTCGACCGGCTCCGGCAATTGTCGAACCTCTCCGGTCTGCGGGCGGCGGTGATCGATATCCGCGACAACCCCGGCGGCGGCGATCCGGTCTGGATGAATCTCCTTGGCGCGCTGCTCCGGGATTCCTGCGAGGTCGAATTCCGGCTCGCCTTCAAAAGTTCGCCCGAAACCGACCGCTTGTTTCCGGGAAAACTCGAAACCCGCAAAATCGGCGTCCTCGACAACGAAAAGTTCGGCATCTTTTCGACTGCGTGGCCGATCCGGGTTTCGCCTAATTCGCTTAAACTCAAAGTTCCGATTTATCTTTTGTCGCGCCGGATTTCGGCCGCGGCGGGCAAGATGGCACTCGCCGCCGCCAATTCCAAAAAGGTGATCAACGTCGGTGAACGCAATCCGGTCGAGTGTGGCGAGGGGGGCGGTTCTCCGATCAATTTGTATTTGCCCAACTCCAAACTGATTGTCCGGATGAAGCTGGTGATCAATCTGCTCGGCAACAAGCGCCCGGAGGAATTCGTTTTTCTCGAAACCGAAAAGGAATACGATCCCGCTCTCGCCGATCTGATTGCCTGGTACAACCCGAAATCCGATATCTCGGTTCGCGACCGCCTCTTCAAGACCGACCCCGGAATCCGCGCGGTCATGCAGGAGGTCGACAAGAAAGGCGCTCCGGCCTCGCGGCGCCGTCCGCTCTGAGTTGAGACCTCCGGAAAACAGGACAAGACCGGGGCAGATTCCGGCAAAAAAACGAAAACTTCAACCAAACCCGGCTTGAAAAAAAAACGAACCGGATGTATGGTGGCCTGACACATTCAGAGAAAACCATCATATCCCGCCGGAAAAGGAGTTTCCCCGGGACCGGCTTGAATGCCGATAAGGTGATCGCTTTATCCGTTGCCTTTTCGGGTTTAATTTTCAATCAGCATATCATATCGAGTCAAAAACCAACTTATGGAGGTAAAATCGATGTCAGAGCAACCGGTTCAAACCGCCGCTCCGGAGAAAACCTGGACCCGGGGCACGCTGGTCTATACCAAAGCCGGGCTGATCATTCTTTTCTGCTGGCTGTTGTGGGGGGATTTCACCTGGGCGATGAAAGACCGCGCGGTCGGTCCCGCCGCCACGCTGCTGTTCCGCAGTTTCGGTTATTCCGACTTCATCTACTCTTTGATCTGCATCGCCTTTCCGAACTTCACCAATATTTTCCTCTGTCCGATCGTGAGTTACATCTCCGACCGCCACCGGGGGAAACTCGGACGGCGCATTCCGTTCCTGATTTTCACCACCCCGTTTGTGGTGACCGGTCTCATCGGCCTGGGCTTTACCCCGATTCTCGGCAACTGGATTTCCGGCGTGGCCGACATCAGTCCGCATCTGGGCAAACTGATTTTCTTCGGCATTTCCTGGGTGATCCTCGACTTCGGCACCACGCTGGCCGGATCGCTGAGCGGCGCGCTGATCAATGACGTGGTGCCGGCCGAACTTCTCGGCCGTTTTTTCGGGATGTTCAGGGCGCTGAGTCTGCTGGCGGGGATGCTTTTCAACTACTTTTTGATGGGCGAAGTCGAAAAGTACTCGCTTTATATTTTCGTCGGAGTCGGTCTTTTCTACGGGATCGGCCTCGCCTGCATGTGCTGGAAGGTCAAGGAAGGCGAATATCCGCCGGTTGACAAAGTGGTCGCCGAGCCCGGCGCGGCGAAGATTTTCGGCCCGATTTTTACTTATTTCCGGCAGTGTTTCTCGAGCGATTACTATCGCTGGGTGATCGTCGCGCTGGTGCTCTCGCAGATGGCGGCGGCGCCGTTCAATATGTTCTCAATTTTTTATGCCAAGAGCATCAACATGGATATGGCGCTGTACGGGCGGTTGATCGCGTATACCTACGGCATATCCTTTGCGCTGAGTTATTTTCTCGGTGCGCTGGCCGACCGGGTGCATCCGTTGCGGGCGTCGATCGGGGCGCAGATCGCCTATTTCTGCTCGATGCTGCTGGGTTGGCTGATTGTTGACAGCAGCAACACCTTCGGCGTGGCGCTGATGGTGCATGTGGTGGTTTCCGGCTGTTACTTCACGGTCGGGGCGTCGCTTGCGCCGCGTCTTTTCCCGCGGGTGCTGTTTGCCCAGTTCAACTCGGCGCTGGCGATGATCCTGGCGGTCACCAACGTTTTTTTCGGCCCGCTGTTCGGCTGGATTCTCGACCACCTCGGGAACAACTATCGCTACACCTTCCTTTTCGGGATGGTGATGACCGCGGGGAGCATTCTGTCGCTGATTTACGTTTACCGCCGCTTCCTCGGATATGGCGGGGACAAGAATTATTGCCCGCCTGATCCCGGCAATTGATGCAAAAAATCGTTTCCGCCGCTTGCAAATGAAGTGAGGTTGCGCTACATTTTAGCCGATGCCGGTCGGGGGGGGCGACAGCCGGTCGTCCGTCCGCCTTTTTCCGGGAGCCACAAGCGCGCTTCCGGATCGGCGGAACAAGGGAACCTTTAACGACGCATGACTTTGCCGCCGGATCCGGTTTTACCAGACGGTGCCGGGGCAAACTAAAACGGGAGATGCCATTATGGAAAACACCAGCGAACTCATGGACAAACTTGAAGAGCACATGCTCAAAACTGAAGAAGCGCTCCAACATCAGTTCATGGCGATCCGCACCGGCAAAGCATCGCCGGCGCTGGTCGAGAACATCATGGTCGAATATTACGGCACCCCGACCCGGCTCAAGGAACTGGCCGGCATCACCACGCCCGAGCCCCGGCTGCTGGTCATCCAGCCCTGGGATACCAGTGCGGTTACGGCGGTGGAAAAGGCGATTCTCGCCTCCAACGTCGGGATCACTCCGATGAGCGACGGCCGCTCGCTTAAATTGCCGATTCCGGAGCTCAGCCAGGATCGCCGCCAAGCCCTGTCCAAACAGGCCAAGGCGCATTGCGAAGACGCCAAGGTGGCGCTCCGCAACATCCGCCGCGACGGCAACGACGCCGCCAAAAAGATCCACAAGGACAGTCTGATCACCGACGACGAATTCAAGCGCCTCTCCGAGGATATCCAGAAGCTGACCGACCGCTACATCGCCGAGCTTGACAAGAAGCTCGCCGCCAAGGAAAAGGAACTGATGACCGTCTGAGGCGGGCGTCAACGCGATGAGCCGTCACCGACATCACGCCGTTTCGCGCGCCGTCAATGCGCCGAAGCGGCGTTTTTTGCCTTGGCTGTGGGGGATTGCCGGGGGAGCGCTGATGCTGCGGCTGATCGTCTCGCTGGAGCTTGCCGCCGCCAACGGCGGTCGCAACAGCGTCAACGGCCCGTCGCAATTGAGCGACCTCGCCACTTACTTGCGGCTTTCAAAAGAGATTCTCGAGGGGACGTTCAGCGGCGAATTTTATTACCAGCCGTTTTACTACGCGGTCTTTCTCCCGGCCATCCGCGGGGTTTTCGGCTATGCTCCGGCGGTTGTTTTCGTCGCCCAATCGGTATTGGGCGCGCTGACCGTGGCGCTGACGGGACTGGCGGCGGCGCAACTCTGGAGCAATCGCGCCGGACTGATCGCGGCGGTGCTGACGGCGATTTCGACGCCGCTTTTGCTCTATACGCCGTATGCCCAGAACGAAACACTCCAGGGGTTTCTCCTGACACTGCTGTTTTACCTTGCGCTCCGGGCTTTTAAACGGCCCTCGCTGCGGTCGGCGCTCGCCGTCGGAGTGGTGCTCGGGATGGCGATTCTCAACCGCGGCAATGCGTTGCTGTTTCTACCCGGACTGGTGGTTCTGCTCGGCTTCCAATGGCGCCGGCGCGGCGTTCCAAATGGCCGGACGGCGGCGGCGCTGCTGCTTTTGGTCGCGGGAACATACATGGTGCAACTTCCCTTTATCATCCGCAACACTCGGATTCGCGGCGAGCTTACCGGCCCCTCGACCGCCGCCGATGCGGTGCTGGCGCTCGGCAATACCCCCGAGGCTCCGGCGGGCGGGCGCAACCCCGGTCTTCCGGCCGGGCCGATGGAGTATCCGGCGACCTATTCCGACTTTATGGAGCGGGCCGCCGCGGGGCGGCCGGTGCCGCTCCAGATGCTCGATTTTTTGCGACGTGAACCGGCGGCTTTTGTCGAGCTCCAGTTCCGCAAGCTTCTGCTGTTCTGGGATGGCCGCGAAATTCCCAACAATGTTTCGTTCTACGGGCCGGCGGAAGGGCAGAGCAGTGCGGTGCTGCGGCTGCTGCTGCCCGGCCGCAGTTCAATTCTTCTGCCGCTGGTGCTGGCGGGGTTGCTGACGCTGGCCGGTCGGGCCTGGCGGCGGCGTTCGGCGGGGTGGGCGCTTTTGTATTATCTGGTGCTGACGTACTGGGGAGCGACCGCGCTGTTTTACATTCTTTCGCGGTTTCGCGCGCCGATTCTGCCTTTGGCGCTGATTTTCGGCGGGGTATTTCTCGATCAGGCTTACCGGATTTACCGGCGGCACGGACGCAAGGCGCTCTATCGCGGGCCGGTGCCGGCATTGCTGGCGGGAATCCTGATTGCGATTCCCGGCTACGATCTCTACCGGGAAAATTTCGAGGGTAAAATCCAGCGCTGGGCCCGTCCGGCGGGGATCGTCTATGCGATGGAGTCCGGCGAAACACTGCACCTCGACCATGGCCCGTTCACTTTTGGCGGCTGGGACGGCGTCGAGCTCAAGCCGGGGGCAATCGCAGTGAAACGCTTCGCCCGAACCGCGCCGCAGGCGGCCGGGCGGGTCGAATTTTCTTTTGCCGCCGGGCCCGGCGCGCGATGCGCGGGGCGCGTCAACGAAGTTCCATTCGAATTCACCTCGGCGAAGGGCGGGATTGAAAAAGTCAGTGTCGAAACCCCGTTGCCCGAGGGGGTGGCGCGGCTCGAAATCAGCCGGGTCGAGGGGGAAGTTTCGCTTCTGTTTGACCGTCAGCGTGAGTACCGGCGTTCGACTTTCGACGGCGCGGCGCTGCCGGGGGAATGGGTGGCGCGCTTCATCGGCCGCTGAGGTCTGTTCGCTACTTGCGGGATTTCCCCGGGCGGATTATTGCAATCATCCGGATGGAGTGTTATAGTATATATCCTTGAGGTGTTACTATTGATGCAAGATAAGCCGGAACAACTTTTTGCCCAGCCGCAGGATTTCCGCTTCGGTGCGACCGACGCGGACGCGCTGGCGCTTGACTGCGGGCGGAAACTTTTTGATGTCAATTTGCGCTACGAGTGCTATGGTACGCTTTCGCCGGAAAAAGACAATGCGATATTGATCATGCACGCGCTTTCCGGCGACGCCCACGTCTGCGGCCGCTACCGCCACGACGACCGCAAGGCCGGCTGGTGGGACGACATGGTCGGCCCCGGCAAGCCGATTGACACCAATCGTTACTACGTGATCTGCTCCAATGTGATCGGCGGCTGTTCCGGCTCGACCGGGCCGCGCTCAATCAACCCGGCTACCGGCAAGCGATACAATCTTGAGTTTCCGGTAATCACCATCCGCGACATGGTGCGGGCGCAGAAGCGTTTGATTGATCACCTCGGCATTCCCAAGCTGTTGGCGGTGGTGGGCGGTTCGATGGGGGGGATGCAGGCGCTGGAGTGGGCGATTACCTATCCCGGGAGTGTTTCGAGCGTGATTCCGATCGCCACCACGGCGCAGTTGTCGAGTCAGAGCATCGCTTTTGACTGGGTGGGGCGCGAAGCGATCAAGTACGATCCCAATTTTGACAATGGCAATTACGAGCCGGATCGGGTGCCGGACCGCGGGCTGGCGACGGCGCGGATGCTGGCTCACATCACTTATTTGAGCGACGAATCGATGAGCCGCAAGTTCGGGCGCGAGCTTCAGGAGCACGATGATTACGGCTTTGATTTTCAGCGCGACTTTGCGGTGGAGAGTTATCTTGAGTATCAGGGGCGTCGTTTTGTTGAGCGGTTTGATGCCAACAGTTACTTTTATATTACCCGGGCGATGGATTACTTTGACCTTGCGGCGTATGCCGACGGCAATCTGGCGGCGGCGTTGAAGCCGGCGACGGCGGAGTTTTTGGTGGTTTCATTTTCGAGTGACTGGTTATTTCCGACTTCGCAATCGCGTTCGATTGTATATGCGCTGCTGAAGAACCGGCGCAAAGTTACTTTTTGTGAAATAGAGTCTTGCTACGGGCATGACGCTTTTTTGCTGGAGATCGACACATTGGGGCCGATGGTCCGTGATTTTCTGGACAATCAGAGGGAGAAGCGCAAAAAGTGACGGCACAGGAAAAAAGACGCCGCGACCTGGAAATCGTCAGCGGTTTGATTGCTCCGCAATCGCGGGTATTGGACCTGGGGTGCGGAGACGGCGGATTTTTGCGTCAGCTCAAGGATGAGAAAGAGATTGACGAGTTGGGTTTGGAGATTGACCAGACGATGGTGGCGCGGTGTGTGGCTAACGGGGTGGCGGTGATTCAGGGGGATTTGGACAGTCCGTTGGATTTTGCCGAGGACGGCAGTTTTGATGTGGTGATGTTGAGTCAGACGATGCAGCAGTTGCGTCATCCGGACCGGGTGTTGCGTGAGATTGTCCGGGTGGGGAAGTGTGCGGTGGTGAGCTTCATTAATTTCGGGCATTTTCCGTGTCGTTGGAGTTTATTTTGGACGGGGCGGATGCCGGAGACGGATGTGATACCGTATCACTGGTATGACACGCCGAATATTCATTTGGGGACGATTTTGGATTTCCGGCATTTGTGTCGCAAGATGGGGATATCGGTGGTGAGGGAGATTCCGATTGGGACGCGGTTTGAGTTGCCGGCGAGGTTGTTTCCGAATTTTTTTGCGCCGGGCTGTGTGTTTGTGCTGGAACGACGCGCCAAAAAATAAAAAATAAAAAAAAGCGCCGCAGGCTCAAAAAAAATAAAAAAAGCGCGAAGCGCTCAATCCCGCCCTCCGTCGTACGGAGTCGCCGTCCAGGGGGCGAACACCCCTGGTCGCTCGCGATCCACGCGAGCGAAGCTAAGCGAAGCGCTCCCCCCAATGTCGGCGGAGCCGACGCCTCTCTGCGGGTGC
>JBFWIO010000070.1:0-10488 GCA_050255955.1 Victivallaceae bacterium | reverse complement strand
GCAAAAGCGCAGAATTCAGGAGTTTTTGTAAAAGATGAGGGGGTTCGGGGGAGAAGAAAGAAACTTTTTGCAAACAGTTTTGTCTTCTCCTCCGTGCTTGCGGGTGTGTTGACGGCGGGCATGGGAGTGGAGGCGGGGGAGTTGAAGGTGGCGGGGGTGGAGTTTGTTTATCGGGCGCCGGAGAAGTATAATCGGAAGTCTGCGGTGATGGTGTTGTTCGGCGGGCGGAATTGGGAGGGGGCGAAGACGCTGAAGGCTTTCGGGTTTGACGGACTGGCGGACCGGTACGGGGTTTTTCTCTTGTCGCCGTCGTTTTCCGGCAATGATTATTGGGAGCCGGACAAAGGGAGCGGGGAGATTCTCAAAAAAGCGCTGGAGGAACTGGAGAAAAAGTACCGGCTCGAATCGCCGAAGTTGTATTTCTACGGGTATTCCGCCGGGGGGCAGTGTGCGAGTTTGTATTACGCCTGGATGCCGGAGCGGGTGGCCGCGTGGGGGGCGCACGGCTGCGGGTACTTCGCTAAAACGATACCGGAGAAGCCGGTTCCGGCGCTGGTCACTTGCGGCACCGGTGACGCCGAACGGTTCAACATCGGCCGGACCTTTGCCTGCCGTTATCGTGAGCGGGGCGGCGAGCTGCTGTGGAAATTTGATTCGTCCGGCCACGAACTTTCCGCCGACGCACTGAAGCTCGCCCGCGCCTGGTTCGCCGCCCAACTGGAGGGAAAAAAGGCAGTCGAATACGGAGAGGACGACACCGGCCGGATCGGCGGTGCGATCGATCCCGAATATCGCAATCCGCTGCCGACGCGCGAAATCCGGGAGTTGTGGGCCAAATGATGGAGTTCACCTATGAAGGCATCGTCCGGCAGGGCTTCGGCTTCTACAATCCCAATCACGCGGCGGCGCTGCTTGCGGCATTCTTCCCGCTGCTGCTGGCGGCGTGGCAACAGCAGAAGACCAAAGCCGGGCAATGGGCGGCGGGGCTTGCCACGCTGCTGCTGACGGTGATGCTGGCGCTCACTTTTTCCCGGACCGGGGTGCTGGTGCTGCTGGGGGAACTTCTCGCCTTTGCCGTCCTGAGTGCGAAAATCGAGCGCCGGAAGTTGCTGCTGCTGGGGGGCGGTATGGTATTGATTCTGATCTTCGCCGGAGTCTGGGCCCGTTTCGTCCCCGACCGGGCGTTCGGCAACCGCTTCGTCATCTGGCAAGCGGGGGCGGCGCTGGCGGCGGCCAATCCGGCAAGCGGAGTCGGCTTCGGCAATTCGGGCTTGCTGGCAAGCGCTTTTTTGCTGCCGGACGCGATCACTTGCCGGACGCTGGTCAACAGCCATTTGACGTTGCTGGCCGAATTCGGGCTCATTGCCGGGTTTGCCTGGTTCACGTGGATCTTTTACGCATTGCTCAAGGGCTTCCCGAAGCGCGCCGCCTGGATTGCTTTTGCCGGATTGTGTTTCTCGGCGGCTTCGGCCAGTATCTTTGACTGGGGAGTTCTCTTCGACTTCCGGGAATATGGCGAGCTCCCGGTGGGGAATTTTTTGCTGTCTTGGGGCCTCTTCGCCCTTTTCGCCGGGCTGGGAATTTATCTGTCTTACGGCAGGTTTGAAGTCAAAAAAGCGGCGGCAGCGGCAGGCGCGGCGCTCACGGTCACGCTTGCGGTTCTGCTCTGGCGCTCCCCTACCGCGCCGGTGGTGGAGGGTGATTTCGTGGTTCGGCGCGGTGAAAATATCGAGCTTGTGCTCCGCGACGACCGCTGGACGCTGCGGGAGGTCAAGCCATTCCTGCCGGAAGCGTACCGGCTGTCGATCCATTCGTATCAGCGCCGGGACGATGCGCCGGTTGTCCCCGCCGCCCGGGTCTGGCTTTTCGGCGAATGCGCCGCCTTTGCCCGGCACTACCCGGAGTCGCGGCTGATTTTCATCTCTCCGCCCGAATTTTTTGAGCTCCCCTCCAACACCGAAAAAGTGTTTCTCAAACGCTTCCGGGAAAAACGGGATGATTTCACGAAAATCAGCTACTATTGAGCGATTTAACCCGGTGGTCTGATGCCCGCGCGCACGATCCGGCAATCCGGGCTCGCGCGATTGCCCGGGGAATGGTCTTTTGAGGCGAAATTCACTTTTTGTAAATTATTTATGATCAGATTTATGCAAAAATGGTTGCATTTGTGACAAACGCTGATATGTTAGTTGCAGATAGATGGTATTTGCCGCCGCGCACATCCCCTTCCTACCCTCCCTATCAGATCGGAAAAATGACGAATCAGCCATGAAGCGCCGCATCGGCCCGATGCGGTGAGTGTCTTTGCCGGCTGAATGAAACTGCAAGTCAACCATGAGGGTGATGATGAAAAACGTCAAACTAACGTTGCCGGCCAGGGGGAAATGGCGCATCAGGTTCATTATTCCCGGTTATCCCACATTCAACATCTATACCTCGATCGCCAAATACACCACGGCGCTCGGTCCGGTGCTGCTGGCTTCGGTGGCCGCGCAGAACCCCCAGTGGGAAGTTGAAGTCATCGACGAAAACAACTTCACCGCAGGCGAAATCCGGGCCGAAGACGGGTATCCAGACCACCGTTATCTCCAGGAACGCTTCCCGGCCGACGTCGTCGCTTTGTACGGCGGACTCTCAAGCACCATCCCGCGCCTCACCGAACTGGCCCGGTTTTACCGGGAACAGGGGTGCGTCACGGTGGCCGGCGGGCAACACTTTTTTACCGGCAACGCCGATGAGGCATTGACGGCGGGGGTCGATTTCCTCTGCTTCGGCGAAGGAGAACAGACCATTGCCGAGTTGCTCGACGCGTGGTCGAGCGGCGCCGATCTTGCCGCGGTCAAAGGCATCGCTTACCGGGAGGACGGCAAAACCGTTTTCACCGAGGCCAGGCGTCCGCCGCCGGTCGGGGAAATCGTGCGGTTGCCGACACCGGATTTTTCACTGCTGCGCTATGCCAAACTGACGCTCTACCCGGTGAGTTGGAGCCGCGGCTGCTGCATGGATTGTGAATTCTGCACGGTCAAGGGAAATGTCCGCTATCCGCCGTCCGCGTACTTGACCGATCAGGTCATCACTCTTCACGAACGCTTCGGCGCGACGGTGTTCTTTATCGTTGACGATCTTTTCGGACAGAAACGGGCGGATGCGCTCGACTTCTGCCGCAAAATCGCCGCCTATCAGCAGCGATTGAAGGTGCGATTCCATTTCACCGTGCAAATCCGGCTTGACAAGGCCGGCGATACCGAGCTTCTCGGTGCAATGCGCGACGCCGGTATCCAGGTGCTGGCGGTCGGCTACGAATCGCCGATCGCCGAGGAACTCAAGGCGATGAACAAATGCCTGCGTCCGGAAGAGATGATCGCCAATACCGAAATCTTTCACCGTGCCGGTTTTTTCGTTCACGGCATGTTTATTTTCGGCTACCCCGCCGCGCCCGGAGTGGACTTCAAGATGTCGGTCGAAGACCGCGAAAATGCCTACCGCAGTTTCATCCGGCGGGCGAAAATTGACACCATACAAATCCTGCTGCCGGTGCCGCTGCCGGGCACCGAGTTAACCGCGCGGCTGGAGAAACAGCACCGGATTTTCCGCCGCGAGGACATCGGGCTGGAGTATTATGACGGCAATTTCCAGCTCTTTGAGCCGGATGCGCCGCTCAATGCTTTTGAGACTCAGCGCGCGGCCAAGCGCCTGATGAAGCGTTTTTACCGTTTGAATTCGGTGTTCTCGATGCTGTTCTCGCTTTGCACTTTTCCGACGCTGGTTTTCGCTTTGCCGCATCTGCGCAAAACTTGGCGCCTGTGGTTCCGCAACTGGCGCAATTCACTCTGGCGTCTGGTCGGCTGGCGGATCATCCGCCGCTGGCAGAACAGCCGCAATATCGAAGCCTTTTCCGAAAAACTGCGCCTGGCCCAAAGCCAACCCCGCTCCTGTGAAGGGAACGGATAAGCGGCCCCCGGTTCCATGCTGTCGCCGCATCCGGCGGCCGCCCGGTCTTTTGACGCCATCGCCAAAGCGTTGGTTCGATCAACCCTGCGGGCCGGGCCGAAAAAATGACCTCTCCGGTATCATCGCCGGAGAGGTCGCCGGAGAAAGAACGACTCAGTTCAGGATCGCTTTGACCTGATCGAGCGAAAGCGAGTGGCCGACCAAAGGCTGCGAGAGATCGTTCTGCGACTGCTGCCAAAAGGCGTGGATCGCGTCGGATGTGGTCAGTGTCGAAACGTAGCGGCTGCAACCGGTGCCGTACGGCGAAACGGTCAGCGGGAAATCGACCGTGAGACGTTCGATTTTGGGAAACTCGTGATCGAAGCCCCAGGCGAGGCCGGTCAGCTCTTCGCAGGAGTAGCCGCGCGGCCGGGAACGGGCGCCGGGGTGCTCATCGAGCTTGCGGACGCATTCGGCGCCGTCGTAGAAGTAGAGCGACAAGGGCGGGAGCTCCTTGAACGCGCCGGCTTGCGGCACTTTCATGCGTTCGGTGATCCGGAATTCCGCGACGTCCCAGACGTTGCCGCGCGGGAAGAAGTCGGGGGTGACGAGTTCAAAGTTGCCGTTCCTGCGGAGCGCCATTCCGGTGTTGCTGCTGGCCCAGGTGAAGGGGGCGGCGCTGTAGAGCAAGACATCGCCGACGCTCTCCATTGCGAAGACCACCGGGTCTTTGACATGCAGCGCGGCGTGGTCGGTCGAGCGCAGCACCGGTTCCACCGTGGACGGAGCCAGCGAAGCGATGTCGTCTCCGGTGATTTTGTCGATTTCCCACACTCCGCAGCCGTTTTTGAGATAGGGCGTAAGGCTGGCGGGGTAGGGGATGTTCTTTTCCGCCGAGAAATAGAGTTCAAGTTTGCCGTTTTTCCGGAACAGCGCCGCGCCCTCGATCGAAACTACTTCGCGGCCGGGAAGCGACAAGTCGGCTTTGCTGAAGCTCTTGACCTTCTCAAATTTGCCGTCGAAACGGTCGGCACGGAAAATTGCCAGCTCAAGACCGCGTTCGCCGAGGTCGAGCCCGGTGCGCGAATCCCCGAAGTTGCGGTAGCGGCCGACAAGGTAAATGCCGTCCTTTTCGGCGATCATGTTGCCGCCGCCGAACCAGTGGCCGGTGGAGTTGCGGTAGGGCGGAACCAGCAAATGGGCTGCCTGCTGGTCAACCAGGGCGAGCGCGAGTTCGCTCAGCTGGTCTTTTTGCCGGGTGGTGAGTCGGGGTGAGTTGTTCATGGTTTTTCTCCGATTGGGTTAGAGGAAATAACGATTTTGAATTTGCATCGCGCCGGCAAGGAGGTGATCCTCGACGCCGGTCGATCGGTAGATGATCTGGTATCCGATTGACGGTTCAAGTTCGCCAATCCATTTCTCCAGCATCCGTCCGTGGGGGCCGAAATCGGCGGCGATCACCACCATCGGAGGATTGAGCGTGCAATCGAGCGCGGCGAAGAGCTGATGGAGCGCCGCCGCCAGTTCCCGGACGAGTTCCGCCGCTTCGGCTTCTCCGGCGGCGATGCGGTCAAAGAGCGCGGACATCGAGTCGAGTTCCCGCCCGGTTTTCTCCCGGTAGCGGCGGGCGAGGGCGGGGAAGGACGCCGCTTGTTCGAGTGTCTGTCCGTCGGCGAGTTTGAAGCGGCCGAATTCGCCCGCGCCGCCGCGGCCGCGCTGGAGGCGGTTGTCGGTCACCACCGCGCCGCCGATTCCGGTGCGATGGCCGACGAGCGCGAAATCAGTCAGTCCCGAGGTGCACCGGAAGTATTCGCCGAGCACCGCAATGTTGTTGGCGACGCGGCAGTCGCAGCCCGTCCGGGCGGCCAGCTCGCGGCCGAGTTCGGCGCAGACCTCGCCGCCGTGCCGGAGGAGTTCCACGGTGACCGGAATTCCGATCCCGATCCCGGCAAAGTCGGACCGGCGGTGATCGGAGCCGTCAAAGATCCCGGCCAATATTTCGACCAGAAAGTCGCGCAGCACGTCGTAATCAAACTTGACCGGGGTCGGACGGGTCGTTTCGGCGAGAATCCGGCCGCTCAAGGCGACAATGCCGGTCCGGGTCACCGTTTTCTCGACGTCGATCGCTACCGTCAGGTGCTGCTTTTCGCTGAGTTTGTAGGCGATCGCGTTTTTGCCGTAGCGGCGGGAGATGCCGTCGGTGCCGGCGACTTCGAACAACTCCTCCTTGACCAGCCGGTCGATCAGTTTCGAAGCCGTTGCCCAGCCGCAGTTGACTTCGCTGCTGCGGCATAGTTCGGGCTTGCAGATCGCCCCCTTGCGGCGGGCGTAGCTGAGAATCCTGCGTTCATTTTCGATCATTTTTCTCTCGCTTTTTCTAAATATCATGGCGCGATATTTAATATTATAGCGGATCGGACCGGGTTTGTCAAATCGCTTAGCAGAAAAAATGCAAAAAAAAAAGCGCGGGAGGAGGGCCTGCCGCGCCGGGTAAGGGGGTACTCAGAAAACGGTGACGCCCCACTTGCCGATCTTGATCCGTTCGCCTTTTTTGAGCTCTTTCTGGTAGACGGTGCACGCTTCGCTCAAGCTTGGTTCCGGGCGTCTGAAGAGGATGAATTCCGGCTCCGAGGTTTTGACGAAGCCCTGTTTCTGCAGCGCTTCGGCGGAGCTGTCGCGGTTGCGATCCGGCTGCGGGGTGAAGACATACACCACTCCGGGCTCAACGCAGGTCGCCTCAAGGCCATCGATCGGCGCGACCGCGAAACGGCGGCGGGTGAATTTCTCCGGCGGTTCGGCCAGCCGGTGATTGCGGTCGGTGAAGAGTTGCGCCCCAACCTTGAACTCCTCGACCCGGTTTCCCGGGAAGTCCAGCTTCGCGCCGCTTCCGGTGGCGAGCGGTTCGGCAGCGCTGTCGGTGCGAAGCGAAGAGGGCGGAATTTTCTGCATTCGCGGCTTGGGGTTGATCCCGGTCGATTTGTTGATCAGTGTTTTCGGCCGGGCGGCGGCGGAGACGCAGGCTTTGGCCAGAATATCCTCCTCGGTGAAGGCGGTGAAGGTGATTTCCTTGTCGTCATAACGCGCCCAGTCGTGGATCGCGTAAATCGTTCCGTCCGGGCCCTGCGTCGCGTCGGGGTAGGAGACGCTCGGACGGCCGTCGAGCAGCAGACCGCCTTCCCAGGTCGCACCGTCGTCACGCGAAAGATAGGCGGTAAGGTCCGTCCGTCCGGCGCGCTCGTCGATTTTGCCGTGGCGGATCAGCAGCAAGTTTCCCGACTTCAAGCGGCCGATGAAGAAACGGCTGGTGGCGTGACGCTGGAAATCCTTCATTTCGCTCCAGGTGCGTCCCTGATCCTTTGACACCGCATCGGCGATACCGTAATTGGCGGTGCGAACCAGCATCCAGAGCGTGCCGTCTTTTTTCTCGACGAGCATGTGTTCGTCGCAGTTGCGGCGGTCCGCCGGAACATTGGCGGAGCCGCGCAGAGCCCAGCTTTGGCCGCCGTCGCAACTTGCCATTACCATGCTGCCGTTATCCTGCTTCCAGATTGCCGACGGGGCCAGCCATTCACCGGCGGACGTGACGATCGGTTTGTTCATCATCACCCCCGGGAAGAGCGGACGCGGTTCGCTCCAGGTCGGGTTTCCGTCATCGGGATTGGCGGTATTGATCGCCATCGTCGCGCTGACTTCCGCCTCGCGGTCCTGGAGCCACCAAAAAAGCCACAGCTTTCCCGCCGGGTCCAGCCACAGACAGGGGTCGGCCACCCGTTTGGGTCCGTCGCCGTCGGGATCGACCACGAATTTGACCTCACTCCAGCTTTTGCCGCCGTCGGCGCTGGTGGCGGCGACCAGATAGTTGTAGCGGTCTTCGGAGACCGGCCCGGCGTACCAGACCGCCCATAGCCGCCCGCCTGGAGCATGCGCGATGGTCGGGATGCCCTGAAATTTGCGCGCCTCGGCATCGTACTCTTTGCCAGGGGCGAAATTGACCTTTTGATGGACAAAGTCCTTGAGCAGTGCCGCGGAATCGATCGGGGTGTCGGCGGCGAGCGGCAGATGCGGCAGCACTGCGGCCAGCAATCCCCAGGCGAGGCGTCGGGAAATGAACATTTACGTTTTCTCCATAGTGATTCATTGAAAAGCCTGACATCAATATCGATTGCCGAACGTCTGATTTATTTTGCCGCGGGCAAAAAAAACGCGGGCAATTACTTGCCCGCGTTTGACGCGATAATACTCAGAACGCGAAGTTCACGATCGGGAAGAACGGCAGCGGGCCGCCTTTGATCACGTTGACCAGACCGAACTGGACGCTCTTCTTCTCGGCTACGTTGACGAAGCCGAGCTGCATGCCGCTGACTTCTTCGGCTACGTTGACGCCGGCCGCCTGGAAGCCCTTGATGTCCTTGCCGGCGTTGAAGAGGCCCATCTGGCAACCGGTAATGTCGCCGGAGATGTTGCCGCAGAGTCCGGGTTGGAAGCCCTTGACGTTGCCGGAAATGTTGAAGCCGGAAGCCTGGAGCCCCTTGACTTCGTCGGCGATGTTGAGGCCGAAAGTCGCCTGGATGCCGCGCATTTCCTTGGCCGCCCGGTTGAAGCCCATCGACGCCTGGATGCCGTAGAGGATATCGGCGTTGGTGACGAACCAGCTCGCTTGAACCCCCTGAATATTGGCGGTGCCGGAATAGAGCCACGACACTTCAACGCCTTTGACGGAGCCGATGCCGCTGCACATCGGCCAGCCGCTTTTGACGCCGTAGACGTTGGAGGTGTAGGACGAGGAGGGGAAGCGCGGGAAGAAGGCGGGCTGGAACGGTGTCCACTTGGTGTCGGGATCGGCGACCGCGGGGGCGGCGGGAGCCGGTGCGGCTTTGGCCGGGGCGGCTTTGGCCGGTGCGGCTTTGGCCGGGGCGGCGTCGGCGGCGTTGACTTGGACGAGCGGCAGGATCACTGCGAATGCGGCGACTGCGATAAGGTGTTTCATAATCAGAATTCCTTCAGAATTTGAAGTTGCAGAGGATCATCCAGGGAAGACACGAACCTTCGATATAGTTGACGATGCCGAACTGAAAGCCTTTGTCCTTGGCCACGTTGACCGCACCGATCTGGATTCCGGTTCCTTCATTGGTCTGATTGTAAACCGAAATCTGGACGCCGTTGACTTCGTCGGCGATCGACATCAGCGCACCGAGCTGAACTCCGTTGACCTGGTCGCTGAGCGCGCCGGCCACTGCGAATTCGATGCCGTTGACCGCCGCTTTGCCGCCGCTGACCGGGAGTCCGACCCGGGCGCCGTAGACTGCAACCGAATCCTGGGAGTCCGGAAAGTTCGGACCGAAGCCGAATTGCAGAAAGTCCCATTGAGTGTCGTCCGCACGAGCGATCAAACAGAGCGCCATCAGCGCCGCGATCCAGAGAAGTTGGTGTTTTCTCATCCGAAAATCCCTCCTTTTTAATGGGGTTACCGATAAAATATCACACCGCCGTTCATTTTGCAAGTCAATTTTGTCGGCGGCGAGCTTGAATGCTGTGCTTCAGGCCGCAAAGGGACAAAAAACGGCGCATCGTCGAGGACGATGCGCCGGGAGAGACGATTGATCAGAGCTTGAGCGAGGCGATTTCGCCGCCGTCAGTGGTGACCCGGAGGCTCGGGCCATCCACCAGGATATCGGTGATCTCGCCGTTGAAACGGTTGAGGCTCCTGATCTTGCCGTCGGCGCTGATGATCGCCACATCGCCGTCGATGGTGCCGGCCGCCGCGCCGCCGTCGGGCAGCGCCTTGACCACCTTGACCGCCGCCGGCAAGGCGACGCTCCAGCGGCGGTTGCCGTCGGCGTCAAAGCGGTAGACGTAGCCGTTGAACGACGAGATGAAGACATCCTGCTTGCCGTCTTTGGCAACCGCGGGGGTCATCATGAAAATTTCGTCGCCGGTGAAGAAATTGGCAAGCTCCCTGCCCGCCTTGTCGTGGAAGGTCACCAGCCCGGAATCGATGCCGAGTACCACGTTGCGCTCGCCGTTACGCCCGTTGAGCGGGGCGGCAACCGCGCGGCAACCGACGCCGAAGCGGCTGCCCCAGCGTTTCAGGCCGCGATTGTCAAGTACGGTGGCCCACATATAGCGGGTGCCGCAGATGATTTCGGGCTTGCCGTCGGCGTCGAGGTCGGCGACTTCAATCGCCCGGGTCGGGTGAACCACTTCGTAGTTCCAGAGCTCCTTGCCGGTGAGGTCAAAAGCATAGGTCCGCCAGTTGTCGCAGCCGACCAGAATCTCCTCCTTGCCGTCGCCGTTGATGTCGGCGGTCTTGACGATGGTCACGTCGGGATAGACGCGGTATAATTCGAATTTCTTCTTCCAGAGCTCCTTGCCGTCGCGTTTGACCGCGCGCAAGAACGCGTCCTGACAGGCCAGCAGCAGTTCCTTTTCGCCGTCGTTGTCAAGGTCGATCGCGGCAAGGTCGTTGATCGCGGCCGCAATCCTGAATTTGCCGGTTTCCCTGCCGCTGTTGTCGAGGAAATAGACGTATCCGTCGCGGGTGGCGGCGGCGAGGTCGTC
>JBFWIO010000069.1:0-10537 GCA_050255955.1 Victivallaceae bacterium | reverse complement strand
CGGCCCCTCCGGCGGCTGTCTCACTCCGGCGATGCTCGATATGCCGCTCGACTTCGATTCCCTGAAGTCGGTCGGTGCAATGGTCGGCTCGGGCGGACTCGTGGTGATGAACAACGAAACCTGCATGGTCAAAATCGCCCGCTTTTTCATGCAGTTCACCCAGAACGAATCCTGCGGCAAATGCGTGCCCTGCCGCGAAGGCACCAAGCAGATGCTCGCGATGCTCGACGACATCATCGAGGGCCGCGCCGACCGCAAGACGCTTGAACTCCTTGAGGAAACCGCCAAAGCGGTCCAGCTCGGGTCGCTCTGCGGCCTCGGCAAAACCGCGCCGAATCCGGTGCTCTCGACCCTCCGCTATTTCCGCGACGAGTACGAAGCGCACGTCTTCCGCAAGAGTTGCCCCACCGGCGAATGCAAGGCGCTCCTCCGCCCCGAAATCAATCCGGCCAAGTGCAAGGGGTGCACCGCGTGCATGCGAAAGTGTCCGGTCGGGGCGATCACCGGCAAGGTGCGCGAAGTCCATGTCCTCGACGCCGACAAGTGCATCAAGTGCGGAGCCTGCAAAACCGCCTGTAAATTCGACGCCGTCATCGGCTTGTAAATTTGGGAATACCAGCTATTATGGAAAAAAAGACGCTCAAAATCAACGGCCGCGAGACCGCTTTCACCGATGAACGCAATTTGCTCGAAGTGATTCGCAAAGCGGGGATCGATCTGCCCACCTTCTGCTATCACTCCGAACTCTCGATCTACGGCGCCTGCCGCCTCTGTCTGGTGGAAGTCGCCGGGCGCGGCATTTTCGCCTCCTGCTCGACCGCGCCGGAACCCGGCATGGAAGTCCTGACCGACACCCGCGAAATCCGCAAAATGCGCAAGATCAACGTCGAATTGCTGCTCGCCAACCACAAGCGCGAATGCCCGTCTTGCTCACGCAGCGCCAATTGTTCGCTCCAGAACATCGCCCGCAAACTCGGCGTAAGCTCGATCCGCTACAAACAGCCGGACAAGGAAATGCCGCTCGACTGCTCCAGCGTGTCGCTGGTCCGCGATCCCAACAAGTGCGTGCTCTGCGGCGACTGCGTGCGGGTCTGCCGTGAAGTCCAGACCGTCGGCGCACTCGACTTTACCGGGCGCGGGTCAAGCGCCAAAGTCGAACCCGCCTTTGGCCTCGACCTCGCCGAAACCGAGTGCGTCAACTGCGGCCAGTGCGCGGCGGTCTGCCCGACCGGGGCGATCGTCCCCAACCCGGTCTGCGACGAAGTCTGGGCGGCGATCCAGGATCCGCAAAAGACGGTGGTCGTCCAGATCGCCCCGGCGGTCCGGGTGGCGCTCGGCGAATACTTCGGTTTCGCGACCGGCTCCAACATCAGCCGCCGGATGGTTTCGGCGCTCAAGATGATGGGCTTCGACTTTGTTTACGACACCTGTTTCGCCGCCGACATGACTATTTTTGAGGAAGCCACCGAGCTCATCGGGCGGATCGGCGGCGCGGGCAAGATGCCGATGTTCACCAGCTGCTGTCCGGGCTGGGTCAAGTTTGTCGAGACCTTTTACCCCGAATTTTTGCCCAACGTCTCGACCACCCGTTCGCCGCAGCAGATCTTTGGCGCGGTGGCGCGCAAGACGCTCCCCGAAGCCCTCGGCGTCGCGCCGGAAAATCTGGTGATCGTCTCGGTGATGCCATGTACCGCCAAGAAATTCGAGGCGAAACTTCCCAAGTTCGCGCAAAACGGCCGTCCCGATGTCGATTATGTGCTGACCACCATCGAGCTCGGCCAGATGATCGAATCGATGGGCATCGACCTCCAGTCGCTTGATCCCGAAGCCTTTGACATGCCGCTCGGTTTCTCGACCGGCGGCGGAGTGATCTTCGGCGCCACCGGCGGGGTGATGGAGGCGGCGCTCCGCTTCGCGGTGGAGAAAATCAGCGGCAAACCGCTCAAGGAGATCGACTTCAAGGAAGTCCGCGGCCTCGCCCCCCGCAAAGAGGCGCTGCTCGACATCGACGGCAAAGTCGTCCGGGTGGCGGTGGTGCACGGCCTCGGCCACGCCCGCGCCCTTATCGAAGACATCAAAAGCGGCAAGGCCGAAGTCGATTTCGTCGAAGTCATGGCCTGTCCCGGCGGCTGCGTCAGCGGCGGCGGCCAGCCGATCACCGACCGTGCCGATTTCCGCACCGAGCGCGCCCGCGGGCTCTACGATACCGACAAGGATCGCCAGCTCCAGAAACCGCAGGACAATTTCTGGGTCGAGGAGTGTTACCGCAAAGCCTTTGGCGGCAAGCCAGGCTCGCACGAGGCGCACCACGATCTTCACACCGGCTATGCCAACCGCAGTTTGCTTTTTGACGTCAAAACCCCGATCCTTCACGGTGCGGGAGAAGGCGAAAAGCTGGAAATTACAGTGCCGGTTTCGACCCGCAAGGCCGATTGCACCGGGATCAAACTGATCGACGCCGTCGTCGATTTCGTCGAAAAGAACGGCCTGGCCGACAAGGTCGCAATCGACGCCGCCTTCCGCAGCCGCGCCGGCGTGGAAGACCCGCTGGCGGCGGTGGTGGGCGAAGTCGAAATCCCGCACGGTACCGACTTTGACGCCACCGTCAAGGCGGTCACCGCGGCAGTCGCGGCGGCGCTGGAGTAAGAGCTTATTTAAACCGCGTCCGATAGGAGCAGTGCCGGCAGAGTTCGGCCACCGCGGTCCGGCGGCGGAAGCCGTCGCGGATCGCGTGCGCCGCCGGGCTGTCGAGGATGGCGGCAAGTCCGGTTTCGCGGACGTTGCCGAGCTTGGCCCTCCCCTCGGCATCGAGGCAGCAGATGGTCACGGTGCCGTCAACCAGAATCGCAAACTGGTCGAGCAAGCCGAGGCAGCGCGAATCCGGCATCACCGGTTCGTCCGGCCCCGGCCAGCGGAAGCGGCGGTCAAAGTGGAGATAAAGCCTCCCCGCAATCCGGCTGCTGGCGCGGTCGGCGGGGAGTTTGAATTCGCCGAAATGGCGGCGGACGAGTTCGAGCAATTGGCGGTTGAACGCGGCTTCCCCGGCTTCGGCGTTGTTCCAGAGCCGGAAATGCAAATACATCCCGGGCGCGTCGCGCATCGCGCGGCGGACGAAGTCGAAGATCGCTTCGCAGTCCTCATGACTCGCCGCCCGCTCGTGGAGCGAGAAGTTGACCTGGGTGACGCGATGCTCAATCAAACTTGCGCCGCGTTCGGCGATGAGGTCGCCGTTGGTGGTGATTTTGACCGGAAGCGCATGGTTCCGGGCGATCGCGAGAAGCTCGGGGAGTTCGGGGTGGAGCAGCGGTTCGCCAAGGACGTGCATATAAACACAGTCGGTCAATTGGGCCAGTTGCGGCGCAAGCCCGGCGAAAAAGTCGGGCGCGACAAACTCAACCTTGCGCCGGGTGCCGGGGCAAAAGGCGCAACTGCGGTTGCAGCAATTGGTGATTTCAAAATAGACTTTGTGATACGGTTTCATGATCGCTTACTATAGGCCCGAATCGGAGATTGTGCAAGAATGAAAACAATTTCAGTCGCGGAAATGGTGGAGCTCGAACAGCGCTCGATGGCGCGCGGCGTCTCAGGCGAAGAGCTGATGGGGCGCGCCGGACGCGAGGCGGCGCGCCTCGCCGAAACGATTTTCCGGCGCTACCGGCATCTGCGCTCGGTGGCAGTGGTCACCGGCGCGGGCAACAACGCCGGCGACGGCTTCGTGGTCGCCGCCGCGCTGAAACTCCCGGTGACCGTCTACGCCGCGGTGCCGCGCGCGAAACTTCGCGGCGACGCCGCGCTTTTCGCTTCGCGACTTCCCGCCGCCGTGCCGGTCGTTGAATCGGCGGCGCCGCCGGTTTTCCGGCCGGATCAACTGATTGTCGATGCACTGCTCGGCACCGGCTGCCGGGGGCGGCTCCGGGAACCCTTTGCCGATTACATCGCGGCGATCAATGCGTCGGGTGCGCCGGTGCTCTCGCTCGACCTTCCCTCCGGCCTTGACGGCGACAGCGGAGCGATCGACCCGGCGGCGGTGCGCGCCGACTGGACGGTGACTTTCGGCTTTCCCAAAACCGGGCTCTTCCGCCGCGAAGGCCCCCGCCACGCCGGAGTTATCAAAGTCGCCGAAATCGGCCTGATCGACGGCCTTGATGCCGATCTTCCGGGGAAATTCGACGTTTTCACCCGTTTCGACGCCCGTCCCCTCCTCGGGCGGCTGGTCTATGGCGGTTACAAAAATACCCGCGGAAGGTTGCTGGTTTTCGCCGGTTCGCGCGACTACCCCGGCGCAGCGCGGCTCTGTACGCTGGCCGCCCAGCGCGCCGGAACGGGCTTCGTCCGGCTGGTAAGTTCGGCTCCGGCCGACGCCGGTTTCGCGGCTTCGCTGGTGCGCTGTGAATTTGAGAGTTCGCTCTTTGACCAGGTGGACGCGGTCGCCGCCGGGCCGGGCTGGGGGGCTTCTCCGGAACATGCGATGTTGCTTCACCGCATCCTCGCCGCCGGGAAAGTTGCGGTGCTCGATGCCGACGCGCTCAATATCCTCGGCCGCAATCCCGAGCTCTGGCGGCCGTCGCCGCAAGTGGTGCTGACGCCGCATCTTGGCGAATTCCAGCGCCTCGCCGCCGCTTGGGGGATCGAAATCGGTAATGACGTCGCCGCCAATGCGCTCAACCTCGCCCGCGCGATGAATTGCGTAGTGGTGCTGAAAGATCCGCGCACCGTGGTCGCTTCGCCCGACGGCGATTACTCGATCAACAGTTCCGGCTCGCCCGCCCTCGGCACCGCCGGTTCGGGCGATGTGCTGACCGGGGTGATCGGGGCGTTTCTCGCCGCCGGGCTGACGGCCGCCGACGCGGCCAAGCTCGGGGTTTACCTCCACGGCCTCGCCGGGGAAGTGATTCCGCAGCGCGGTTTGATCGCCGACGACCTTCCCGGCCGCCTCGCCGATGCGATGCTCGAAGTCTCGCCGGTCAGTTGATGCCGTTCTCAAGAGCTGATTTCAAAAGTATTTGCGGATGATGAAAAAATGATCGCCGATGGCCGCCGCCGTCCGGCATTGAGCGGCTTTACCCGCAGCGGTAAAGCCCGATGTGTCGGACAAGCCGGACGCGGCGAGCGTTTTTCAGCGCCGCAAAGAGTTTTGAAATTGGATCTCAAGATTGAGCAGGAGTTCCTTGGCCGGAAGTCCCCCCGCGTAACCGGTCAGCTTCCCGCCGCTTCCGATCACCCGGTGGCAGGGGATTACGATCGGGAGGCGGTTGCGGTGATTGGCCATTCCCACCGCCCGGCAGGCTTTGGGGTTGCCGATCGCTTTGGCGACTTCGCCGTAGGTGACGGTTTGGCCGTACGGAATCGCCGCGAGTTCCCGCCAGACCGCGAGCTCAAAGGGCGTTCCTGCAAGCTTGAGCGGCAGGTCAAAGCACTTGCGTTTGCCTGCGAAATACTCGTGCAACTGGCTCTCCGTTCGCTCCAGCACCGGGGTTTTCTTTTCGACCGCGCCGGGGGCGAAGTCGGGCGTGAAGCTGATCGCCAGCAGTTCTTCCCGGTCACAGACCAACTCTAGTTCGCCGAGCGGCGATTGCATACGGATGAATGAAATCATGCCGTCCTCCTTTTTTGCCGTACTATAGTTTCGGCTTTCCGGAGTTGCAAACCCGCTTAAGCCGGATTATCTTAAAAAAAGATTTTAAATTGAACGGATATTGCGATGCATAAACAACTCGATGACGCCTATGCCCGGCTGGAGAATGACCGCCTGATCTTCGGCAACCGCACCTACCGCCGCGAGCTCGACCTCGCCGGAGGCTCTCCCCGCACCGTTTCGCTCCGCTCCGCCGACGGCGTCGAATACGCCGATGCGGCCAAGACCGAACCCGATTTTTACTTCGTCGGCCTCCACCGCCCCGGCGCGGGCGCGTCCGAGTATCGCGTTTCCCGGCTCGATATTACCGAAGTTCCGGAGCCCGAATTCGATGCGCCGCACCTCCTTGTCACCCTTGAAGTCTCGGACGACGTCCAGCAGCTTACCTTGCGCCGGGAAATATTCGTCTATCCCGGGCTTGGCGTTCACGGCATGCGCAACTCGCTCTCTTCGCCGGTGATGCCCAACTGCTACTGGAGTTTCCGCCGCGAACTCGCCTGCGACGGCCCCGGCAACGTCCAGCGCTTCACCGACCCCGCCCATCTTGAGAGCGGCGGCGATTCGCTCGAACTCGCCTCCGGCTTCGTTCCGGTCCGCACCGTCGAATTCTTCGGGCGGACCGATTACACGGATCAATTGGTCATGGAGCACCCCGCCGGAGAGGATACCCTGACCGGCAATTTGTGTTTCGTGGAGAATTCCGCAGGACAGGGCCTCTTTTACCTTCAGGAAGCCCCGCCGAGCAGCGAGCGGCGCGACTTCGAAAAGCACGATTTCCGCCGTGCGGGTCAGCTCCTGATCTCCTGCACCTGGGGGATTCCCCCCGCCGAAGTCAGGCCCGGCGAATTTCTGACCGGGTACCGCCACGTCCTCGGACTCTACGGCGCCGCCGCCGAAGCCGAAACGATTCTCAAAACCTATCTCGGACGCCGCTTCCCGATGACTCCCGAAAACTATTCGGTGATGGTCAACCCCTGGGGCTGCGGCCGCTTCCCGCAGCTCGTCGGCCGCGATTTCCTGATCGCCGAAGTCAAAGCCGCCGCCGAAGCCGGAGCCACTCATTACCAGATCGACGACTCCTGGCAGACCGGTGCCGGGCTCAATGACATGACCGGCCGCAACCGGCTGATGACTCCCGCGTTCTGGACGGTCTCCGAGCCCCGCCTCGGCGGCACCCTTGAGCCCCTCTGCGACGCCGCCCGCCAGGCCGGGGTCGAGCCCGCGCTCTGGATCGCACCCTCGGCCAATGCGGAATACCGCGACTGGCAAAGATTCAGCGGAATCATCCTCGACTTTCACCGCCGCTACGGCATCAACAACTTCAAAATCGACGGCGTCCTGACCCGCACTCACGAAGCCGAACGCAACCTCGAATCATTGCTCCGCACCGTCCGGCAAGCGAGCGGCGGCAAAGTCTATTTCAATTTGGACACCACCAACGGCCAGCGCCCCGGTTATTTCCAGTTCCTCGAATACGGCAACATTTTCCTCGAAAACCGTTACGTCTGTCACTCCTGGTCGCTCGGCTACCAGCCGGAGAAAACACTCCGCAGCCTCTGGCTCCTCGCCCGCTATTGCCGCACCCAGACCCTCCAGATCGAAATTCCCGACGAGGACGGACTGCTTCCCGAGTATTACGAAAACAAACCCTTCGGCGATCCCCGGCTCTATTCCCTCGACTATCGTGCCGCCATCGCCCTCTTTGCCAATCCGTTGCTCTGGTTCGCCCCGTCGCTCGTCCCCGCCGAACGCCTCGCGCGCTACCGGGCGATGATGGAACTCCACCGCGCCTACCGCGACCGCATTTTCGCGGGCGTCATCCGCCCGGTCGGCAGCGAGCCAAACGGCAACCGCGTCACCGGCTTCTACTCCGACTCGGGCTATCTTGTCGCCTATCGCGAGAAGAATGCCTTTCAGGACTCGGCCACATTCGATATTCCCTCCGGCAACTGGTGTCTCCTCGCCGGGCTCGGCGAAGTCAAAGGACAAACCGTCCGCATCGACTCGCGTCCCGGTTTCGCCTTCTTTGTCAAGCAGTAATGAGGATACCGGGGGCGCTTACGCCTCCCGGAAGCACACACGGGTCAAGGGGTCCGGGTGATGGCGTCAAGCGCGGCGGTGACGGATTCCGGGAGGATATCGCTCATGCATTGAGGGCTGTTGCGGGGGCAACAGCGTTTGAAGCAGGGCGAGCAGTCGCGGCCGGAGTAAAGGATTCTCCAGCCCGGATGAATGGGGCCGGTGGCAGTGAAGTCGGTGGAGCCGAAAATGGCGACTCCGGGTTTGCCGAGGGCGGCGGCGAGATGCATCACGCCGCTGTCGTTGGCAACCACGGCGCGGGCGGCACGGAGCAGATGCATGAGTTCGCAGAGGTCGGTTTCGCCCATCAGATTGGTGTATTTATTGGCCGGCAGACCGACGCCGATTTCGGTGCCGATCGAGGATTCGTCCCGACTCCCGACGGCGATGACGATGCCGCCCCGGCCGATCCAGTGGCGGGCGACAAAGTTGAAACGTTCGCTCGGATAGCGTTTGGCGGCGCCATAGGCGGCCCCGGCGGCGAGGATCAGCATCCGGGGGTGATCGCACAAAGCACGCAGTTCCGCCCGGAGCTGGACGCTGGGCCGGGCGATGTCGATCGGCGGCAAAGTGCCGTCCCAGGGCGGCGCGCCGAGGGCGGTGGCGATGGCAAGATACTTGTTGGAGTGATGGAGTCGGTTGAGGGCATGGTCGCGGCGGGGCGGAAAACGGAATGAGCCGCGGAGCAGAAAGCCGCGGCCGCGGGCGGCGCCGCCATAAAGTTCGGATACCCCGCCGAGACGCAGCATGCAGACATCGCGGAGGGAGTTATTGAAAAGCACCCCCGCGCCGGGCGAAAAGCGGCGGATGGCGGCGATCTCTTCGCGCGACCAGTTGCGATGGGCTTCGGCCAGAGGAAAAATGACATCGACCCAGCTCAGCGAATGAAAAAACGACCGCAGTCCATTCGGGATGATCACCCCGAGCGCGGCATTGGGAGGCAGAATCTGCTTGAGCTGCCAGAGGGCGGGCAGCGCCATCACGGCGTCGCCGAGCCAGTTCGGCATGCGCACCACGAGACCGTTTTTCCAGCCTTTGGCGGCGACTTGCTGACGCGGCAGCGGCGGGGCCGGGTATTCGCGGCGAATGTCCAGCGTCCGGCAATGTTCCGGTTTCAATTGGATGACTCCTCAGATAAAACTTATCTCATTACTATAAGTCGCGTTTCCGGCAAAAGCAAATCGCAATCCGGGACTTCGTCCGACGAAGACGATCTTTTTCTTTTTTTTTCGATCCATGCTTGCATTTTTCAAAAAACATCTTATACTATCAACAATCGCAACGTTGCGATTATATAAATCGGGACACGTTTCATGGTAACCATCAATGATGTGGCAAAAGCGGCGGGGGTCAGTTTCTCGACGGTTTCGGCAGTGCTGGGCAAGCGCAGCAACCGTCCGGGAGTGCGGCCGGAAACAACCGCGAAGATCCTGGCGGCGGCCAAGGCGCTGGGCTACCGGCGCAATGCGCTGGCGTCATTGATGGCCAACGCCAAATCAAACCTCATCAGTTGCGTGGCGCGCGATTTCGCACCGGAGTTCGTCTCCCGGATTCTGGTGGGAATCCAGCAGGCGGCCGACCGTCAGGGTTATCTGGTCAAGCTCTGCCACATCGCGCCGGGAGATGCGCCGGCGGATAAAATCGACCGCATGATCGAGTACCGCCCGGCGGGGATTATTTCGCTCCATCACGACGGTGAATTCATCGACGAACTCGCGGCGGCGGCGGAGACGTGCGAAATTCCGCTGATCCGGGTGGATACCTATGTGGACAAGCCGGGGACGATCCGGATTTTCTCCGACGACCGGCGCGGCGTGGAGCTGATGCTGGAGCACCTCAAGTCAAGCGGCCGCCGCCGGATCGGCTTGGTTTCGCTGGCTCCGGCCGCGTACCCCTTTGCCCGCAGCCGGATCGAGCGCTTCCACAGCTACGCGGAAAAGCTCGGGCTGGAAACTTGCGGCCAATGGGAATATTGCGGCGAAGCGGATGAGTCGTTCGACCGCTTTGTCGAAGGAATTGTTTCGCAGAAGGACAAGCCGGACGCGTTTTTCGCCACCGGCGATTTTTTTGCGGTGACGCTGCTCTGCCGGCTGCGCGAGGCCGGCATCAAAGTCCCGGCGGAGATGGCGGTCGCCGGGTACTCGAATTTCCTGACGGCGCAAATCGTCCGGCCGCAACTGACCACCATCGAGCAGCATTACGAAAAGATGGGCGAGATCGCGATGCGAAAACTCGGAACCATCATCCGCGGTGCGACCGCGCGGCCGCAGGACCGGGAAATTCCGGTCCGGCTGATCATTCGAGAATCGACCTGAAACAATCTTTGATTTCCGATAGATTTTCCTGAAAAAACCGTGAGGTAAGGTATGAAAATGGTCCGGAGCTTTACCCTGATCGAGCTGCTTGTCGTGGTCGCCATCATCGCCATTCTCGCGGGCATGCTGCTGCCGGCGCTGGCCAAAGCGCGGGATTCCGCCAGGAGCACATCGTGCCTCAGCAATCTTCGCCAGATCGCCACCGGAGTGATGCTGTACACCGGCGACTACGACGGAATCCTGCCCTGCAACAACGCCACCGACAGCTCCAAACCGGGGTATTCGGCCAACGGCTACATGACGATTTTCGTCGATTACCTCCGCCGCACCCGCAACACCAATTCCAAAATTTTCGACTGTCCGTCCGACGTCATCAAGGAGTCGCGCGCCCAGATGATCAGCGTTTATTCGAGCAATTACGGGCTCAACGCATACTTTCTTGCCGCGCCCAACGTCTCCGGCAGCACCCTGACCCGTTTCTCGTCGATCCGGATGCCGTCGATCAAAG
>JBFWIO010000068.1:0-10613 GCA_050255955.1 Victivallaceae bacterium | reverse complement strand
TGGCTTTACCCTCAGCGGTATTGCCAGTAAGGTCGGACATGCCGGACGCGGCGAGCGTTTTTCTGCGCAGAAAAGTGTTTTGAAATTGGTTCGAAAATAGGAGAATAAATGAAGGGAAACTATGAAATAATTCTTCTCTTGTTGATTGCCGGGCTGGGTCTGGGCGCGTTCTGGGCGGGAAGGAGAATCAAAGCCAAGGTCGCACTGATGGACGGCAAGTATCTCGTGCCGGCGGCGATCCTGCTCGGAGCCCTGATCATCGCCGCTGCAATTCTGGCCAAAAGCTCCCCCAGATATCAGCCCGTCTGGACCGGCAGCCAAGTCAGATTGTGGGACAATCGGACGGAAACGGTCGTAGATCCGTCCCCGCCGCCGCCGATAGTCAGGACAATCAGACTGCCCCGATAATCGAGAGCCCGAGTTAATCATCGTGTACCGGGTTACTCTGATCCGCAGTCCGCCGCGCTGCTCCCGACGCGATCAGTCACCACAAAAAATTCATGTTGTCAATGATTGGCCCTGACGGGACAGACGGAGCGGCTCAGCTTTCATCCCGGCGTTGGTTGCCGATTTGCTGTTGAATGGCCAGCGGGGTTATTTGATTTGCCAACTGAAAAGCTTTGCATTGCTCAGAAAGAAAATTTTTCCGTCGCAGATTGCTCCGCCCGCCGTTGCGGGTTCGGGAAGCCGGACGCAGCGGGTGATGGTTTTGGCAACAGGATCAAATTCGCCGATCGCATCGCGAAAGAGGATAAATACCCGCTTGCCATCCTTGAGAAGGACACGCGCCCCCTGGTTGAACATAACGTTTCCCAAATGATTCCCGATCTGATCGATGACTTCAAACCGGACAGGGTCAAAAAGGAAAAATTTGTCGCGATCAGCCACTCCAAGAATCAGGCCATTGTCAAGCTATTGTCTGTGATTGCTAAAAATTGATGGAAGTTGCTATTTTCAACAAAAACAAAATCGGTTCCGTCCGGTGAAAAAAAACAGATTCACCGGCAATATCCGGCCGACTTGAGCTGATAAGCAATACCGCGTCGAAATAAAAAAAGACCGGCATCGCACCTGTTGCCTGTTGACCAAAACAAACAAAAAGAAAAGCACAATGCCGGTCGGTCTTTTCCATAATGCAAAGGATTCGCGGCCGCCAACAGCAATCCTCAAATCAACAGATTCCGCCGGGAAATGATTTGCCATGGTATGGAAAGACATTCCGGAGCGGCTTGAAATGAGGATGTGTTTTCGCGTGATTATTCTGAGCTGATTAGCTTTTTTCCGGCGAAGCTTGACAATTTGCGCTTCACAGAAAAAGCGGCAGCCGCCCCGGCCCCCGGCGGTCGAGTTCGCCCGAAGCCAATTCGGCGTCAAGCTCGGCGAGGATACGCGCCTGATCCGCCGGGAAGCGCCCGGCCAGCGGCAGCGGATTCGAGCTGTGGTTGGCCCGAAAAACAGTCTGATCGAGCGCGAAACCGGCCACCATGCGCCGCATTTCGGCGACCGCTTCGTATTCGCTCAAGGTGACGTAGCCCTCCGGCTGCGTCATTCCGGGAATCTCCACGTAACGCAGCGCCGACAGCAATCTTGGTTGCATCCGGTTGACCGCCGCGACGGTTTCCGCCGCGTGGGAGGAACTCAGCAAAGCACCGCCAAGCCCGACCAGAATCATCACCGAAGACTTGAAGCCCAAAAGCTGGGTTTGCACCACCGCGGCGATCATTTCATCCACGCGTTCGGTCTTGCCGAAAAGGTCAAGCACCTCCTGGCTCCCGCTCTCAAGCCCCATGTACAAGGTGTTCAACTTGAGTTGACGAAGCTCCCGCAATTGTGCTTCGCTCCGGTTCATCACCGAACTGCCGTTGGCATAGAGATTGACCCGCGAGAGTTTGGGAAAGGCCCGAGTCAAGGCGTCGAGAATGGCGGCGAGCCGGTCGAAAGGCAGCGCCATCACGTCGCCATCGGCGAGGAAAATCCGCCGCGTGTCCGGCCACCGCCGTGCGGCCCCGGCGATTTCGGTCAAAACCTCATCTTCCGGCCGCAACCGGTACCGGACGCCTTTGTACATCCCGCAAAACCGGCAGCGATTGTGGGGACACCCGTAAGCCACCTGAAAAATCAAACTGTCCGCCTCCGCCGGAGGCCGAAACAAAGGTTCAATATACTTCATGTCATCCCAACCTTTTCCCCAAAATCTCCCCAAGGAGCCGCGTGCCAGCAAACTCCCCTCCCCCCATCCCCAAGAGCCGTGCGCCAGCACGCTCCCGCATCCCTGCGTCCCCGGCGGAGCCGTGCGCCAGCACGCTCCCGCATCCCTGCGTCCCCGGCGGAGCCGTGCGCCAGCACGCTCCCGCATCCCTGCGTCCCCGGCGGAGCCGTGCGCCAGCACGCTCCCGCTCCCCCCGTCCCCGGCGGAGCCGTGCGCCAGCACGCTCCCGCTCCCCGCACGCGTTGCCGACATTTTTTTTGCCGCGGAGCGCGAGGAAATGTCGCGTTTTGCCAGAGGAGGCGCGAAGGAGCGTACCTTAGTACGTGACTGAGCGCCGACGACCGGCAAGGCGCGAGATTTCCCGCGATCCGCGGCAAAAAAAATGGAGCGGGTGACCGGAGTCGAACCGGCGTCGCCAGCTTGGGAAGCTGGAGCATAACCGTTTTGCTACACCCGCTCGAAGAGCTTGGTTAATAATTTACCACAAGGAGTCGAATTTACAAGCTGATTTTCCGATTTTTTTGTGAGTTCATTGCAAAGGGGGCGTTGCGGTGATATATTAGGGCAACTTATGGGAATCAGATAATCGTATATGAAAAAGTTTTTTTGCTTTGCCGTACCGGCGGCGTGGCTGCTGCTGCTGGCGGCTGGGTGTGAATCGTTTGCCAGACCGATTGAGTACAAGGAGATCAGCCTGCCTGAGGTGTCGATCGTCCAGTACAGCGACGGTCCGACGCTGCGGATTGCCGGTAAACTGATCCGTGCGACCCATGCGGTGGAGAAGATCCGCCAGACCAAGCAGGGTCGGACGATGCTGGTCGAGGTGCTGTCCGCGCCATTCCCGCGCGACGGTCACACCGGGGTGTTCAGCACTGAAGTGATCCTTGACGATCTCGATTTTGTGGTTTTCGGCCCGGAGCGGACGCTGATCTGGCGCCGTTACCCCGATACCGAGCCGCCGCGCGAGCGGCCGAAAGTCGAATTCAAGCCTTCCGGCGAATAAAAATTTCCTCTGTCACTGGAAAATCCGGCAATCCGCGCTATAGTATTGGGATTGTTCAACAACTTGCAGGATTTTTGAGACCTATGGAGTGCGGAGAGAATCTGTTCCCCGGCGATGGTTACGACACGCCGGATTTCGTCAGGCGTCACTGGCTTGACCGGCTGTGCTGCGGAGGCCGCTGGTACTTTTACTGGAAAAACTTCCTGATATTCAGCCGCTCCGGACGATGCGGCAAGCGCGGCGAGCTTGACCGCGAACGGCAGATTTTTTTCTCCAATCAGAACATCCGGCTGATCGAGGAGTGCGGCGGCAGGATTCATCTGCGCGGACTTGATCATCTGCGGGCGCTCAAGGGAGCTCCGGTGGTGTTGATCGGGAACCACATGAGCTTGCTGGAGACCGCGATTTTCCACGCCATTGTGCGGCCGCACCTTGACTTTACTTTTGTGATCAAGGAATCGTTGCTCAAAATTCCGCATTTCGGCGACATCATGCGCGCGATCAAGGCGATCGAAGTCGGCCGGGAAAATCCCCGCGACGATCTCCGCGCCGTGCTCGAAGAGGGACGGCAGCGCCTTGAGGCGGGCCGTTCGGTGATCATTTTTCCGCAATCGACCCGTTCGACCGAGTTCAATCCGGAGAAATTCAATTCGATCGGCATCAAGCTGGCCAAGGCGGCGGGAGTACCGATTGTCCCATTCGCCCTCAAAACCGACTTTCTGACCAACGGCCGGTTGATCCGCGACCTCGGGCCGATTCGCCGCGAAAACGATGTTTATTTCCATTTCGGGCCGGCCATGCCGATTGTCGGCACCGGCAAAGAGGAGTTGAAAAAGACCATCGACTTCATCCAGGAAAACTTGGCGAAATGGCAAAAAAAGTGACGAAAAACGCACCCGCCTCCTTGCATTGTGCCATATCGGCAACTATGTTACACTCATATATAGTGAGAACGCCGGGCTTCCCGTCCGGCTACTTGATCAATCCGCAACCCCCCGTACGGATCGCGCATGAAATTATCGCATCAACTGCTGCTGGCCTCGGCCACCGCCGTGCTGATACTCGGCTTTGCCGGTCGGGCACAGGCATCCTCGCTGGAAAGCAGTTTTAAACAGGCCATCAGCAGCGGTTCATTGAAGAATATCCGCTATGACCGGATCACTTATGTCGACGGCAATATCATTGTCACCGGCAATGTCCACATTCCGTTCGGCGACTTCGACATCTACGCCGACCGGGCGATCGTCAATCCCGACTCGCGGGATATCGACGCGATGGGAAACATCCAACTTTTCCGGCGCACCAGAATGACCGGTTCGGTCACCCCCGAGGAACTGATGCGGCTGGAAAACTCCGCCGGCAACGCAGTCCAGATCACCGGGGTCACCACCGATCTCTTTGGCAACCAGAAGATCGAAGTCAACATCACCTACGTCGACAGCAAAGTTCGCGCCGAACGGCTGTCGGGAAATCTCAATACCGGATATTTTCAGTTTTCCAAAGCTGAACTGACATTTGGCGCAATGGTCGGCCGGGCGGCCGAGGGAGTGCGCAAGCCGAACGGCATCATCACGCTGAAAGACGCCGAAGTCAGTTCCTGCGGTTACCTCGAAAGCCGCAATTCCCATTACTCCGTCTCCGCCAAAGAGATGGAGCTGACGCCCCGGAATACCAGCGACTTCACGCTTGAGAGCGCCGAAAAAGACCGCGACGAATACAGCGTGATGGCCTACGGCGCAACCTGGAACATCTACGGCGTTCCGGTGCTCTGGCTGCCGGTTTTCTACAAGCCGCGCGGTGAGACGCTGGGGCTCGCCCAAATTCAGGCCGGGGAAAACGGCGACTGGGGCTACTATGTTTCGCTGTCCAAAAAATTCACCGTGTTCGACTATCCCTATACCACCGCGCGGCTGCTTTTTGACTATTATGAACTGCGTGGTTACGGCTACGGCACCTCGATTCAGTCGGCCAGCGAAAATTCCAAGACCGCGATTTTCGCTTACAGCATTTATGACCTGCGGCCACATGAATCAACTGATGTGCGCAATTACGGCATCAGTACGCCGCACGGTCGTTACGACTTCCGGATCAGCAACATGACCCATATTGATCCGACCCTCGACTTCCGCGGCAACTTTGAGCTGCTGAGCGACGCCTATTTCACCAAAGACTTTTTCAACAGTTATTACACCTCCAATCCCCAGCCGACCACCTTTGCGGCGCTGGAAAAACAGTTCGACCATTTCTCGGCGTCGGTTTACGTGCGTCCGCGGATCAACAATTTTTTCACTACGGTGGAGTCTTTGCCGGTCGGCCGGATCGATATCCCGCGTCAGGAGATATTCGGCAGCAATGTTTACTATCAGGGTGAATTCAGCATCGGCTACTATCAGCGCAAATGGCAGGATTACAATCAACGTTACTACTTTGATCTGCCGAACGACTATTCGAGCGGAAGGCTGGACAACCTCAACATGTTCTATTATCCGATCGAGCTCGGCTGGCTCAATCTGATTCCGCGCGCCGGCTTCCGGATGACCGGCTACACCAGTTCATCGCAGAAGAAGCTCAATCAGGAAGACGTCGATCTGATGAACTATTCTGATCAGCCCGACTACAACGACCGCGAGACGCCGCAACTGGCGAACAACAGCATCATTCAAGGCTTCAAAAACGGCGACTACAGTTACGACGACAAAGGCGGCGGCAGATTCCGGTTCGTCGGGGAATTCGGTCTCGAAGCCAATACCAAAATCTACAACTCATGGCAGGATGTCCGCAGTGCGTTCGCCGAACTCGACGGATTGCGTCATGTGATGATTCCGTATGTCAACTACACCTTCATCCCGAAACCGTCCACCAGCAGCGATCACCTCTATTACTTTGACGATATCGACCGTATCGACGAACAGAACTTCATCCGGTTGGGGATGGTCAACCGGTTGCAGACCCGGCGCAATGACCAGATCGTCAATTACTTCACGATGGAAAACTACTGGGACTTCCACTTCCAGCCGCAACAGGGTTTCAGCAATGTCGGTGACTTCTGTACCAAGTTGACCATGAATCCGTTCAAGGGACTGACCATTTCGACCTTTTTCTCAATCGCCGCCGGCGACGGCGACGACGAAGTGTACGGCGACGGAAATCCGAACAACAAATCCGCCCGCCAGATCCGCCGCAACGGTCGGGTGATCAGCAATCCCGGCCTCGATTTGAGCTGGCTCAACCGCTGGAACGTCACCGTGGCCTACTCCCCGATCCAGGATGTGGTGTTCAACGTCCAGTACAACTACCAGAATGCCTACCGGACCCAGTCGGTCTATTCGATGGGCAGTTCCCTCTCCGATATCGAATCCGGCAGCGCATTCAATAAATTGTACCTTGCCAACACCCAGCAGGTCAGTTTCGGGATGAGCATCCCGCTGACTCCCGACCGGCGGACTTTCGGCCAATACCAGATCTACTATGATTTTTATGCCGGCTTCGCCCCCTCACAGCGTTTTTCGGTGATCCGCAAATTCCACTGCTGGGAAGTGGCCGCGGAAATCGATATCTCGACCGCAAACAAGTCAGATAACGGAACCAGTAAAAAACAGGTCGACACCTCCTTTTATGTTACCGCATATCTCACCGGATTGATCACACCGCTTCAGGAAGCGCAAAATACGATGATCAAACAGAGCCGCGACTTCGCGACCCAAAACAGCACGGGGGAACTCAGATGAGCCTCTTAATCGTAACCGGCGGCGCCGGGCTGATCGGCAGCGCGGTGGTTCGGGAACTGAACGCCCGCAATCAGGTCGATATTCTGGTGGTCGATCACCTCGGCACCTCCGACAAATGGAAAAACCTGCCCCCGCTCAAATTCGCCGACTACCGCGAAAAAGACGCGTTCCGGCAGGAGCTCGGACGCGGGGACTTTGACCAAACCGAAATCGCCGGGATCATCCACCTCGGAGCATGCTCGGCAACCACCGAACGCGACGCAAGTTACCTCATCGACAACAACTTCAATTACAGCAAAGAGCTCGCGCTCTTTGCCGCGCGGCGCGGCATCCGGATGGTTTACGCGTCGAGTTGCGCCACCTACGGCGACGGCGCGCTGGGCTATCGCGACGACGAGAGTGAACTGGAGAAACTGCGGCCGCTCAATATGTACGGCTACTCCAAGCATCTCTTTGACCTCTGGGCCAAGCGTCAGGGACTGTTGAATCAGCTGGCGGGATGCAAGTTTTCCAATGTCTACGGCCCCAATGAAGCGCACAAGAACGACATGCGGAGCGTGGTCATGCGTGCGTGGGAGCAGATTTCGACTGAGGGCAAAATGCGGCTTTTCCGGTCCTACCGCCCCGAATACGCCGATGGCGAGCAAATGCGCGACTTTCTCTATGTGAAGGACGCGGCGAAAATGGTGCTCTACCTTTTTGACCATCCGCAAGCGACGGGAATTTACAACATCGGCAGCGGGCGGGCGGAGACTTGGAACGCACTCGCCGGAGCCGCCTTTGCCGCACTCGGCAAAGAGCCGCGAATTGAGTACATCGAGATGCCCGAGTCACTGCGTGACCGCTATCAGTACTACACCAAAGCGGAAATGGGTAAATTCAATGCGCTGGGCTACGGCAAAACGGCAACCCCGCTTGCCGACGCCGTCACCGACTACATTGTCAACTATCTGGTTCCGGACCGGCACCTTGGCGACGAAGCATGACCACTGACGCGACGGCAGACCGGATCCTGGCCGGAGTAATCGCCGGGCTGGAGGCATTTGACCGAGGCATCGGGCTCGACGACTATCTCGACTTCAAACTCGCCGAACCGCAGTTGCGGCGGTCGATTTCAAGCATTCTTTTCAACTCATTCCGGCACCGGGTGAGGCTTGAGAAAATCCTCGATGCGCTGGTCAAGCGCCCGCCCCGGCCGGAAGTGCGCCGGTTGCTGCTGGCGGCGCTGACCCAGATTTTTTACTCGGACGGTATCGCGCCAGAATCGGCGGTCAACGTGGCGGTCGATTTCGCGCGTGCCCAGGGTGATAAATTCGAAGCCGGATTCGTCAACGCGGTGTTGCGCCGGGCGCGCGAAAACGTTGTCGCCGAAGCCGCCACCCCGGATGCGGTGCTGCCGCCGGAAATCTGCCACCGCTGGCGGAAACTCTTTACCGCGAATGAACTTCAGCAACTCGCCGATGCGCTCAGCCGGGAGGCGGACAATACTTTTCGCTGCCGCCGGGGCGCTGAACTCGCCGCGGACGAAGCGGAGACGCTGAATGCCGGCAAAATCGACGGAGTCGGAGAGCTGTGGAGTTTTTACCGCTGTGCCTCCCCGGCAACGCTGCTGGCAAGCGAAGGGTGGCGCGACGGACGATTTTATTTGCAGGATCCGGCTGCCGCGGCGGCGGTTTCGTTACCGGATTACCGTGAGATCGGCGACGCGCTTGACATCTGCGCCGCGCCGGGCGGAAAATCGCTGATGATCGCCGAAATGCTGCCGCCGGGGGCGCGGCTGGTACTCGCCGACCGCTCCGCCCGCCGTCAGGAGCTGACCCGGGAAAACTTCCGGCGCTGGAAACTTGAACCGGTGATCCTGGTCGCCGAGCCGGAGAAAATTCCGGCTGAGCTGGGGCAATTCGATCTGGTGCTGGCCGATGTGCCGTGCTCCAACAGCGGGGTCTACCGCCGCCGTCCCGATGCGCTCTGGCGCTTCAACGCCGCCGCGCTGCCGGAATTGCTGGCGCTGCAAGCGCGTTTGCTCAACGCCGCCGCCGACCGGGTGAGACCAGGAAAATTCCTGCTTTACAGTACTTGCAGCATCGACCCCGCGGAGAATCGCAATCAGGTGACAAAATTCCTCGCCGCCCGGCCGGAATTCGCGAGCGTCAACGAAGTCCGGCTGCTGCCGGACCAAGTCCGCGACGGCGCCTACGGCTGTCTGTTACAGAAGAGTGCTGAAAAGAGCCACCAGCAGCAATCTTGAGAGCGCACT
This sequence comes from Victivallaceae bacterium, assembly GCA_050255955.1. Taxonomy (GTDB): domain Bacteria; phylum Verrucomicrobiota; class Lentisphaeria; order Victivallales; family Victivallaceae; genus JAVBUI01. The sequence goes on along the minus strand of JBFWIO010000068.1, from coordinate 1,416 downwards.
CAGGAAACTGAAAACCACCGCGATCAGTATCGCAGTTGGAAAGGTGTCTTCCACGGTGGATAGTTTTTTGAGTAATATTGCCATCACCACGACCCCGGCGAGGGAACCGAGGAAGCCGAGCGAAAGCAGTCCGAAAACAAACTGAGTCGCCATCATGCCAAACGTGACGATAAAGGCCGAGCGATAGTTGATCTGCTCCTTGACGATCCTTACCGCCACTCCGAGCAACCATGCCTGGACGAACAACACGATCAACGAAGAGATTATTTGCAGTAAAATGGCCATCTCCCCTCCCCTGTTTTTGTTTTACTTTGTTTTGTTTCGCCTCAACTTCCAGAGCATGGCCAGATATTCTCGGATCACCTTAAACGAAAGCTTGCTCTCGCCGTGGAGCCGTTTGCCGAAGGTGATGCCGTACTCGGTCACCGAAAATTCGCCGGTGCGGGAAATCAGATAGAGCAATTCGAGCATGATCTTGAAGCCGCGCGGACTTAAATCGGGCTTGACCTTTTCAAAAGCAGTCCGGCGGACCGCGAAAAAGCCGGACATCGGATCGCGCACGGTTACGCCCAGCAGCAGATGCGCCATCAGCGTCGCGCCGCGGCTGATCACCACGCGCGCCGGATTCCAGCGTTCGGCGAAGCCGCCGCCGGCGACGTAGCGCGAGCCGACCACGAAATCATGGTTTTCCGCCGTCTTGAGCAACCCGGCGAGGTCTTTGGCGTCATGCTGCATATCGCCGTCCATACAGCAGAGAATTTCGCCGCGCGCCTCCGAAAAGCCCTTGACGATGCTCGGGCTCAGGCCGCGCAAGCCGTCGTTGGCGAGGCCGCGAATATGCGGCTTGCCCCCGGCGTAAGCGTGTACCGCCGCCAAGGTGCCGTCGGGCGAGTTCTCGTCAATTACCACGATTTCAAAATCTTCGAGGCCGGAATTTTCGATTTTCGCCAAAAGCGGCGCCATATTGTCCCGTTCGTTGAGAGTCGGAATCACGATCGAGTAACGGTAACGCTTCATAATCCCCCCATAAAAGGCGGCCGAACAATACCGCGCTCGGTGATGAATCCGGCGATCAGCTGATGCGGTGTCACGTCAAAAGCCGGATTGTAGAATTCAATGTCTTCCGGAGCGGTCCGGCGGCCGAAAAAGTTGCCGATCTCCCAGCCCGGCCGCTCCTCAATCGGAATTGCGCCGCCGTCGGCCAGGGTCAGGTCGAAACTCGAATACGGAGCGGCCACATAAAACGGAATCTGATGGTACTTCGCCGCGATCGCCAATCCGTAAGTGCCGATTTTGTTGGCGGTGTCGCCGTTGGCGGCAATGCGGTCGGCGCCGACGATCACCAGGTTGATCCGCCCCTCGCGCATTACCTGCGCCGCCATAGTGTCGCAGATGGTGCACACTTCGACTCCGGCG
>JBFWIO010000067.1:0-10638 GCA_050255955.1 Victivallaceae bacterium | reverse complement strand
CGCGTGCCTTGTTGAGGGCGGGCAGCAACATTCCGGCGAGAATCGCGATGATCGCGATAACAACCAGGAGCTCGATCAGCGTGAAGCTTTTCTTGGACATCATCTTTCAGTCTCCTTGCTTGCTTCGGCCGGCATCGGCACTCCTTATTAAACCTTTGCCGGACCGAATTGTTGATTTATTCTGGATCGGGTAAATCTACGTTACTCGTTGACCGCGTGCTCGGCGCGCGCCTCGGGGTGGCCGACCGTGATCAGCAACGGCCGGTATTGCGCCAGCCGGGCCGGCAGCCGGGCCGGAGAAAGCGTGGTGATAACGCCGGTGACGTCGTTGAGGCGGCCGAAACTGATCAGCGAAGTCCTTTCGAACTTGGCCGCGTCGGCCAGCACATAGGAGGCCGCGGACTGTTTCAAAAAGAGCTGGTTGATTTCGACCGTCTCGGTATCGGTGGTCATCAGTTCGCCGGCCGGAGAAATCGCGTCGACGCCGAAGAACACCTTGGAGAAGTTGAACCGCGCCAGCGTGTACCGGGCCAGGGCTCCGGATACGTCGCGCCGTTCGGGACGGATGGTGCCGCCGATCAGAATCACTTCGCAGTAACGGCTGAGTTCATTGGGCAGCGCCAGCGAATTGGTAATGATGGTGACTTGATGGAGATCGTCCGCTTTGAGCCGGGTAATCAGCGATTCCGCGACCCGGCGGACGGTGGTTCCGGCGTCGAGAAAAATATCATCGCCGGATTTGACCAGACTTGCGGCGTACTCGCCGATCAGGAACTTCTCGCGTTCGTACTCAAGCTGCGAACGGTCGAACGAATACCCCGGAGTCTCCTCCGGAAGCTGGATGCCGCCGTGAACGCGCAGCACCTTTCCCTTGGATTCAAGCCTGGCAAAGAGTCTCCGGCCGGTCGCTTCGGAGATCCCCAGTTCCCGGGTGACCGCCGCGGTTTCCAGCCGGCGATGACAGCGAAGCAGCGTCAAAAGCTGCTGTTCGCGGTCTTCCGCTTTGCGAAGGATGCTCATGGCTTTCTCCTTGTTGCCGGTTGTTTCAATCATTTTATGATCTTTTCGATCAAATTTCTGATTCCGGTGTTAATTATACAACAAAAAAACAAAAAAACAATAGAAAAAAGATCGATTCAATCATTTTTTTTGATATTTTTCTGCATTTCTTGAAAAAAATGCTCAAATCGATCAAAAAATGATTGATTTATTTGTTTTTTGCTCTATAATATAGACAGAAACAAAAAAACCGGGAGTAATTCCCGGTATTTCTGATTGGATAAAGTAAAAAAATGATTGATTACGCCAAAAACCACAAGAGAACAATGCCCGCGGGGCCGCGCTCGCGTGTGAGCCTATACGATATAAAGCTTGCAGCAGCTCTCGATTCGTCCGCGGATTGCTTCCGGCAGCCGGCGGTCGGTGATCACCGCATCGATCTCTTCGAGAGTGGCAAAGGTCAAGAGCGAAGTGCGTTCAAACTTCTCCGCGTCCGCGAGCGCGACGGCGCGCGTGGAGTTGCGGATAAAGAGCGCGTTGATCTCGGCGGTCTCCGCGTCGGTGGTCATCAAAGCGCCGTTGGACGAGGCCGCGTCGAGGCCGAAAAAGGCGCAGTCGAAGCGAAACTTCTCAAGATTGCCGCGGGTCAGGCCGCCGACCAGGTCGAAGCGATCGGGCCGGCACTCGCCGCCGAGCAGAATCACCCGGCAGGCCGAGGACAAAGCGACGATCCCGGCCAGCGAATTGGAGACCACCGTAAGTTCGGTGACTTCGCCCGCGCGGCAGCGCGCGGCCAGCGCCTCGGCCATCCGCAGCGTGGTGGTGCCGGCGTCGATGAAAATACTTTCACCGGACCGCACCAGCGTGGCGGCGAATTCGCCGATCTGCTGTTTCTCCGCTACCGCGTGGACACTCGAAACCAAAAAGGAGTACGAACTCATCGGCAGCTCCGGCAGCCGGACGCCGCCGTGGAAGCGGATCAGTTTGCGTTCCTCCTCCAGACGCGAAAACAACCGCCTGGCGGTGGCTTCGGAAATGCCCATCAGTTCGACCGTGTCTTCCACCGTGAGCGACTCGCGTTGTCGCAGCATTTCGAGCAGTTGCCCGGCCCGGAGGTCGCGTTTTTTCATAACCACCATAATTCCTCAAAATGTTTTTTGTTGTGACCGGCTGGGAGAAAAGATTCGCACGGCGGCATGAAAGGAAAATATATCGCGCCGTGCCATTCGTCAAGCGATGAAAAAAAAATTTCATAAAAAATCAAGTATCATTTTCAATCAAATTTCAACATAGTATATTACCAAAGCAGGAAAGGGAAAAAAATGAAAAACATCCGGCTCTCACTGGCGGATCTTCTCGGAGATCGTCAATGCCGCGTTTTGGCGCAATGTCAAAGTCTGCTGACCGGGCGCCCGGTCGCCGAACTCGTCAAGCTGGCGGAGGAAAAAGTCGATTTCTATCCGGCCGATTTCGCCGCCCGGGTCGAGGACCTCGCGCTCCGCACCGGCGAGCAGCTGCTCGAAGGCGTCGGCCCGACCGTGGACGGCGCGCCGACCGCGGCTTTTGCCAAAGCCCAGCACAACGAGAGCGCCCCCCTGGCCGCCTTGGGCTGCAGCCGGGTCGGCGAGGACGGCAAAATCCGGTTCATCGCCAAAAGCGAACACTATCACGCGTCTCTCGGTCACCAGTTCCCCGGTTACCGGCTGCTGGACATCGCCCGCGAGCTCGGTATTCCCAACGCCACCCATAACAACACCCGCGGCCTCCTCACCCGGGTTCTCGAACGCGAACTGGTCCGGCTCGCCAACGATCTACCCGCCGGCGACGAAGCCGCCATCGACCGGGCGATCAAAAGCGATTCCTCCCGGGTGCTCAACCGGGTGATCAACCTCGAAACCGGCAGCCTCGCGGTCGAAGCCGGACTCAAAATGATGCTCGCGCGCTTTTACCGGCTCGACCTGACCTTTCCGGAACCGCGTTACGCCGACCGCCGGCCGGTGTTCCTGACCCTTGGCGATCCCGAGCACAATTGCGCCGCCAACTATCACGGCACCACGGTGCTGACCCAGGTGCTGCGCGGCATGTGGCCGGAATTCGGCGCGCGGATGGCCGCCTGCGGCGCGTACCGGGTGGAATACGTCCGCTACAACGACTGCGCCGCCTTTGACGCGATGGTCAGGCGTTTCGACCAGGGCGACTACAAGATCGCCGGTTTCCTCCACGAACTGGTGCTGATGAACTACGGTGCGATCCGCCTTGACCACGACTTTGTCCGCCACATCTACCGGGTCTGCGAAGAACGCGATATCCCGACTCTGGTCGATGAAATTCAGTCGTGCATGTGGGCGCCGCGGCTTTTCCTCTTCCACGAGTACGGCATCGTCCCCGACTTCGTGTCGGTCGGCAAGGGCTTCCCCGGCGGCCAGTACCCCGCCTCGCGGTTGATCACCAATGCCGCAATGGACTCGCTCAACCAGTTCGGCGCGCTGGTCACCAACGGGCAGGAAGAGCTGGCCGCCCTCGCGTATCTGGCCACCATCCGGTTCGCCGAGGCCAACCGCGCCGAAACCGTCGCCTCCGGGCTCTATTATCAGCAGAAAGCACGGGAACTCGCCGCCGAATTCCCGCAGTATTTGCAGAAGATCGAGGGCGACGGACTGTTGCTGTCGTTCTTCTTCCGCGAGGAAAAGCCGACCCGCGACTTTGTGGCCCGGATGGTCAAAGCCGGCTTTGACGTCAGCGCCCAGACTTACAAGGCCCACTGCCCGCCGGCGGTGCTGACCAAGCCGCCGTTGACCGTTACGCCCAAAATGATCGATTTCATGCTCGAAAAAATGCGTCGCGAACTTGCCGCGATGACTCGTGAGGTGACCAAATGAAGCGCCGCAACATCAAATTCGGGATCATCGGACTGGGCCTGATGGGCCGTGAATTCGCCACCGCCGCCGCCCGCTGGTGCGCCCTGACCGACCTCGCCGCCCGGCCTGAGATCGTCGGCGTCTGCGATAGCCAGGAAGCGTCCTTTGAGTGGTTCCGCGACAATTTCCCCGCGATCGCTCAATTCACCTCGAATTACCATGATTTGCTGGCCAATCCCGAAATCGAGGCGATCTACTGCGCGGTGCCGCATCACTTTCACCGCCAGATCTACTGCGATGTGATCGCGGCGGGAAAGCACCTCCTGGGCGAGAAGCCTTTCGGCGTCGATCTCGCGGCGGGCGAAGCGATCGCCGAAGCCGCGGCCGCGCGCCCGGGGCAACTGATCCGCTGCGCCTCGGAGTTCCCGTTCTTCCCGGCGGTGCAGAAGATGGCACGGCTCTTTGAAGCCGGGTCATTCGGCAAAATCATCGAAGTCAACGCCGGATTCCATCACTCCAGCGACCTCAATCTCAACAAGCCGATCAACTGGAAACGGCAGTCCGCCGCCAACGGCGACTACGGCTGTCTCGGCGACCTCGGCTTGCACGTCTGCCACTTCCCGTTCCGCGCGAACTGGCGGATCAGGGACGTACGCGCGATCCTGAGCAATTTGGTGCCGTTCCGTCCCGACGGCAAAGACGGGCAAGTGCCCTGCGACACCTGGGACAACGGCACGCTATTCTGCCGCACCGCCGAAGCCGACGGCGCGGAGTTCCCGATGACCCTCAAAATGCAGCGGATCGCCCCCGGCGAAAAAGACAGCTGGAAGCTTGAGATCATCGGGATGAAGGAGAGCGCCCGCTTCTCCACGCGCAAGCCCAACATCCTTGAGCGCTGTATCACCGACCTTAACGGCAAGGCCGACTGGATTGAAGAGGAAGTCGGATTCACCCCGAGTTTTCCGACCATTACCGGGCCGATTTTTGAATTCGGCTTCGGCGACGCCATCCTCCAGATGTGGGCCGGATTCATCGACGAACTCGCCAACGGCAAGCCGCGAAGCCGGTTCACCGGGTGCATCACCCCGGCGGAGGCTCTGCTGAGCCACCGGCTCTTCACCGCCGCCGGGATTTCTCACCGCGAACACCGGACAGTTGCAATCACGGAGTAAGCTTATGCCATACCTGATCGGACTCGACCTCGGAACTTCGGCCCTCAAAGCGGCCCTGATCGACGGCAAAGGGCGGATGCGGGCCGAGTGCTCCATGCCATCTTGCCTCATGATTGACGGCGACCGGGTCGAGTTTGACGCCGAAGCGCATTATGCCGACGTCTGTGCCTTGATCCGCGAACTTGCCAGTCAGGCTCCGGAGCCGGTGGCGGCGCTCTCGATGGCGGTCGCCGCCGGAAATACGCTGCTTGCCGATGAAACCGGCAAGCCGCTGACGCCGGTCACGAGCTGGCTCGACAACCGGGGCCGCCCGGCGGACCGGTTGCCGCTGCTCCGGGATCTTGACGAAAAAGCGCTGTGGCGCCTCACCGGCTGGCCCTGTCTCGACTTTTTCCCGCTCGCCCACCTCGCCCGCTTCGCGGCCGAAGAGCCGGAGCTTTATCGCCGGGCGGCGATGGTCATGCAGAGCCACGAGTACCTCAATTTCCGCTGGACCGGCAAACGCGTGCTCGACTATTCCTGCGCCACTCCGCAGCGGCTGGTCGATCAGGTCCGCCGGTGCTACTCGCCGGAGTTGCTCGCCCACTTCAACTTGAGCGAAAAACAGCTGCCCCGGCTGGTTGATTCCGGCACCGTGATCGGCCCCCTGAGTGCGGCGGCGCAGCGCGATACCGGGCTCGGCCCCGGGGCGCTGGTGATCGCGGGCAGTTTCGACCACCCCGGCGCGGCGCTGGGGGCGGGAATTGACGACTGCGGCGAGCTTCTGCTCTCCTGCGGCACCTCGTGGGTCGGCTTCTTCCCGCACCAAAAGCGCGAAGAGATTCTCAACGCCAATTTGCTCTGCGACAGCTTCCGCTCCGGCGAAAAGGGACCGTGGGCGGCGCTCTTCTCGATTCCCTGTCTCGGTCGCGAACTCGATGATTGGGTGTTGCGCTTCGTCGCGCCGGATGCGCCGGAGCCGTTCCGCGAATTCGACCGCCTCGCGGCGGAAGTTCCGCCGGGAACGGCGATCCCGGCGATTGATTTTGCCGCGCCGGAGGAGACGCTGGGCGGGCTTGACCGCGCCGTCGCCGCCCGCGCGGTGATGGAATTCGCCGCCGGCGAAGTGGCGAAGAAACTTGCCGAACTCCGCAAGTCCGGGATGATGTTCAAACGCGCCACCCTGGTCGGCGGCGCGTCGCGGAGTCCGGTCTGGCCGGGGATCGTCGCGGATCGCACGGGACTTGCGATCACCTCGGCTTCGCGGCTCGCCGGGGCGCGGGGGGCGGCGATGATGGCGGGAATCGGGATCGGATGGTTCCGCGACCGGGCGGACGCGATCAAACAGTCGATGGAGGAGTGATCATGACTGACTTTTTTACCTTTGACGACGCCGACGCGGCGCTTTTTGAGCGCGAATTCGCCGAATTTTTGCCTGCCGAACTATTTGATATCCACGCCCATATTTTCCGCGACGAGCGCACGTTTGCGCCGCGCGACTACCGCAATCACTTCGGCGGCGACGCCGGAGGTGCGAAAACCGTCGCGGCGCTGCGGCTGCTGCTGCCCGGCCGCAAAATCGGCCTCAACGCTTTCGCCTTTCCCGATCCCGAGGTCGATCGCGCCAAAGCCGACGCCGAAATCGGCGCATTGGTTGACGGCCGCGACTTTTTCGGCATGGCGCTGACTTCGCCCGCCGATGACTTTGACGCCTGGGTGCTGCGAATCGAGCGCAACCGCCTGACCGGAGCCAAACCTTATTTGAATCTGGTTCCCGGCAAAGCCGCCGCCGAGGTCGAAATCGCCGACATGCTGAGCCCGGCCCAGCTCGAATACCTCGACCGCCGGGGCCTCGCGGTGATGCTCCACATCCCCCGCGCCGGGCGCCTGGCCGATCCGCTGAACCGCTCGCAGCTGCTGGAATTTGCCCGGCGTTACCCCCGCATCGGCTGGATTGTCGCCCACATCGGGCGGGCTTACAGCTTCAACGTGGTGGAAAATTTGCTCGACGACCTCGCCCGTGAGGAAAACATCTATCTCGACACCGCGATGCTCTGCCACGAACGGGTGCTCGAATACGCCTTTACGCATTTCCCGCGTGAAAGAATGTTCTTCGGCAGCGACGTCCCGATCGCCTTCCTGCGCGGCAAATCGGTAGAAATCAACGGTCAGTATGCCTATCTGACCGCCGATGACTACCGGCTGGGAAGTTCGATTTACGATGCCCGCCATACCGTCGAATTCACCTTTTTCCTCTACGAGGAGCTGCGCGCGCTCAAGCTCGCGATGAACCGGCTCAACTTCAGCGAAGCCGAAAAAGAGTCGTTCTTCGGCGGCGCCGCCCGAACTTTCTGCCATCGGATTTACAATCAAAACTTTGTATCGAGGTAACTATGTCGCTCAAAATCGGTTTGCTGGTACTCTATCTCGAACTCTACGATGAACGCTGTCCGGAAATCCGGCCGGAAATCGACCGCTTCGCCGACGAAGTGGCGAAACAATTCCGCGACCGCGCAATCGACGTCGTCACCGCACCCCTCTGCCGCACCACCGCCGAAACCCGGCAGGCGGTCGGGCGCTTCAAGGAAGCCGGGGTCGATCTGATCGCCACACTCCACGCCGCCTATTCGCCGTCGCTGGTGAGCGCCGACGTGCTCGCCGGTTGCGGTCTGCCGCTGGTGATGCTCGACACCACCCCGGACGCTACCTTTGACACCGCCGCGCTGGGCAACGGGCGGCTGATGTTCAACCACGGCATCCACGGCGTCCAGGACCTCGCCAATGTGCTGCGGCGCCTCGGCAAACGCTTCGAAATCGTCGCCGGGTGCGGCGCCGACCCCGCCTTCTTCGACCGCGCCATCCAGCTCTTCCGGGGGATCAGGGGCGGCCGCAACTTCCGCAACCAGCGGATCGGCTTGATCGGCAAGCCCTTCGCCGGAATGGGCGACTTCAGCGTCCCCTATCCGATGCTCAAACAGCAATTCGGGATCGAAATCGTCACCGGCGATGCCGACGCCCTCGCCGACCATCTGGAAAAAGCCGACGCGCCGGACGTGCTTAACGAGCTTGGCGAGATCCGCAAACGCTACCCCGCCGGCAGCGCCACCGACGCCGAACTCGCCGACGCGATCCGCTCCGGGCGGGCCTTGCGGCGCTTCCTCGAACGGGAAAAGCTCAACGGATTTTCGATGAATTTCATGGCCTTCAACGGCGGCGACAAGCTGCCGGTGGTGCCGTTCCTCGAAGCAAGTCTCGCCCAGAGTCGCGGCATCGGCTACGCCGGCGAAGGCGACGTCCTCACCGCCGCACTGGTCGGCGCGGTGCTGAGCGTGCTGCCGGAATCGACTTTCAGCGAAATGTTCTGCCCCGACTGGCAGGGCAACCGGGTCTATCTTTCGCACATGGGCGAAGTCAATCCCGAGCTCCTCGCCGAACCCCGGCTTGATCCCAAGCCTTTCCCCTTTACCCCGGCGGGCGACCCGGTGATCGCGGCGGGCCTCCTCGCTCCCGGCAAAGCGATGCTGGTCAATATCCTCCCCGAAGCGGGCGACAAGCTCACTTTGCTGGCGCATCCGGTCGAGATCCTCGGCGGCGAAAGTGCCCTCCCCCACGAAATCGGCGGCTGGCTGCGGCCGGAGAAAGAGTTGAAAACTTTCCTCGAAGACTACAGCCGCGCCGGCGGCACCCATCATCTCCTGATCAGTCGCGGCGGCAGCGTCGAACTCTTCCAGGCGATGGCGGCGGAACTCGGGATCGGGTTCAAGGTGATCTGATCCTGCCCCCGAAAACAATCAGGCCCGGCCGGAAACATTCCGACCGGGCCTGTGGTTTTGCTGCGATTCAGTACTTTTGCGCCGCCTGGCGGAGCATCATGTCGGCCAGCACCAGTGCGCTCATCGCTTCGGCCACCACCACCGCGCGGGGGCAGAGACAGGGATCATGGCGGCCTTTGATTTCGACATCGACATCGTTGCCTTGGCAATCGACAGTGTGCTGGAGTTGCGCGATCGACGGCGTCGGCTTGACCGCGATCCGGAAAACGATGTCCGCGCCGCTCGAAATACCGCCCAGAATCCCCCCGGCATGGTTGCTCGCGAACGCATTGCCGCCGGTCATCGGGTCGTTGTTCTCGCTCCCGCGACGCTCGGCGACCGCAAAGCCAGCGCCGAATTCGATCGCTTTGACCCCGCCGATCGACAGCATCGCTTTGGCAAGCTCGGCGTCGAGCTTGTCAAAAACCGGTTCGCCCCAGCCCGCCGGAACACCCGAAATGCGAATCTCGACCATCCCCCCCACGCTGTCGCGATCAGCCTGGGCGGCGATGATCTCCTCGATCATCGCCCGGGCGGCGGCGGCGTCGGCGGTACGGACCGCATTGCGCTCGATTTCGGCTTCGTCGAAGTTGACCGCCTTGACCTTGCCGATGGCGGTCACGTGGCCGACGATTTTGACCGGGTGGCGATCGGCGAGCAATTGCTTCGCCACCGCTCCGGCGGCCACCCGGGCCGCGGTTTCACGCCCGGAGGAGCGACCGCCGCCGCGGTAATCGCGGATGCCGTATTTTTGGAAATATCCCCAGTCGGCGTGGCCGGGACGGAAAATTTGGGCAAGGTTGCCGTAATCGCGGCTCCGCATGTCTTCATTGCGGATCAGCATCGCAAGCGACGTGCCGGTGGTCACATTCTCGAACACGCCCGAGAGAATTTCCACCGTGTCGCTCTCGTTGCGCCGGGTCGAAATCTGCGACTGGCCGGGACGGCGGCGGTCAAGCTCCCGCTGAATGGCGGCAAGGTTGAGCGTCAATCCGGCCGGAACGCCGTCGAGCACCAGACCGATCGCCGGACCGTGGGATTCGCCAAAGGTGGTGACCCGGAATAGTTCACCGTAACTGTTGTTCATAGTCCTCAACCTCCTTTGCCAGCGCCGCCGCGTTTTCCGCAGCGGAAGCGTTTTCTTGCGCGCGGAAAATCACATCGGCGTAACGCCGGTAAAACTGCTCGCGTTCGCGGTAAAGCCGCATGAATTCCCGTTCGGGATCTTCCGCCCCGGCGAGAAACGGCGGAAGTCCCCCCGCTTTTACCCGCAGGAAGGCCTCCCCGGGATCGATTTCAAGATAGATGAAACACCCCGAGTGCTCCCAAACCGCAGGATCAATGAAACGGTTGCCGGGAGCGCCCCCCCCGAGCGCGACCACCCGAGCGCCGGGCTGCGTCAAACGCCGGGTCACCACCTCGGCCTCAAGCTTGCGGAACTCCTCTTCGCCGATTTTGCGGTAAATCTCGCGGCTGGTCAGGGCATCCCCGGTTCGCGCCGCATAAAATTGCTCCAGCTCCTCATCGGTATCAAAAAAGGGCAACTTGCGCCCGGCGGCCAGGAGCCGCCCGTGGGTGCTCTTGCCGCAGTGTTTCATGCCGCCGATGACGAAGCGGTCTATCACAGGATCGAATCCGGACGGACGATCTGAGTGCCGATCCCGCTGTCGGTGAAGATTTCCAACAGCAGCGAATGGCGCAAGCGGCCGTCGATCAGGTGCACTTTGTTGATCCCGGCCTGAAGCGCGCGAACGCAGCTCTCGATCTTCGGCAGCATCCCGCCGGAGAGCACTTTCTCCTCGATCAGCTTCGGAATTT
>JBFWIO010000066.1:0-10647 GCA_050255955.1 Victivallaceae bacterium | reverse complement strand
AGGGCGGCATCCCTCATATCGAACCCGAATCGGAGATGAACTGCCTCCAATGCCAGCACTGCCTCGCGATCTGCCCGGTCGGAGCGATTTCGATTTTCGGGGTACAGCCGGAAGATTGCATACCGCTCAAAGAGGGGAGCTTCCCTGATTACGAACACCTGACCCGGCTGCTGCGCGGCCGCCGCAGCGTCCGCCAGTTCCTGCCGCGCAACGTCGATCCGGGGCTGATCCGGGATATGCTCGCCACCGTCGCCAACTGCCCGACCGCGGTCAATGCCCGCAAGTTGCGCTTTTCGCTGATCAGCGACCGCTCGGTGATGCAAAAACTGCTGGAGCGCTGTTTCAGGGGCCTGGAAGCGGCCCGCGAAGCCGGAACCCTCGATCCCGACACCTATCTTGCCAAATCGATCGACACGTATCGCAAGCACAATATCGACACGCTGTTTCGCGGCGCGCCCCATGCCTTGATCGTCTCCGCCGGGCCGGGCTCGGTCTGTCCGGCCGAGGATGTCAATATCGCGCTGAGCTACTTTGAGCTGCTGGCCCGGACGGCCGGACTGGGCACCGTCTGGTGCGGGCTGATGAAGCACGCGCTCGAACTGACTCCCGAACTCAAAGAACCGCTGCAGCTTGAGGGGCAGTCATATTATTACTGCATGGTTTTCGGCCGTCCGGCGATCGAGTACGCCCGCACCGTAAAGCGCGACAACGCCGCCGAAGTCCGCGAAATCGGCGGCGACGCCATTTGACAGGAGAGTATCGATGAAAAAAATCACGCCGGAACTCCTGGTCGAAGCGTGGCACGAGGAACCGGAGCGGGTGGCAATGGCGATGCGTTTCGCCGCCGCCTTCGCCGATCAGCTCGAACTCAAGCCGGGCATGCGTTGTCTGGAATTCGGCTGCGGCCGGGGCAACCTCGCGCTGCTGCTGCCGCCGGAGCTCGCGATTACCGCGCTTGATCCGTCGCCGGAAGCGATTGCGGCGCTGCGGGCGAAACTGGCCGGCTTCGGGCGCGGCAATATCGAAGTCTGCGAAGCCGACATCCTCGATTTCCCGGAGCGCGCCGGTTATGACTTGATCTACTCGACGCTGGCGCTCCATCACATCGAGGACTTGAGCCGGTTACTCCACAAGTGCGCCCGGCTGCTGAAGCCGGGTGGTGCCATCGCGCTGGTCGATCTCGACCGCGAAGACGGCTCCTTTCACGACGACCACACCGGGATTTTTCACTTCGGCTTCGACCGCGGGGAGTTTGCGCAGGAGCTCGCCGACGCGGGGTTCCGGCTCCGCTTCATCGGTGACATCTACTGCCGCGAAAAGACCTTTGCGGACGGCCGCAAACAAAGCTACCCGATGTTTCTCGCCGTCGCCCGGCTGGACGCCGGCCGCTGATTTCGCCAACCGGCGCCGCAGCGGGCATTGAGGAGGCGTCTTACTAAAAAAAACGCCGGAGCCCTGTTGCGGGGCTCCGGCGTGATTGCGTGGCGACAACCGGCTCAGGACTGATAGCTGAACTGGAAAGCCTTGGCGGCTTTGACCGTTTCGCTGATCTTCTCCAGCAGCGCGGCGGGCACATCGACATTGGTCTTGATGATCGCCAGCGAATTGCCGTTGACCAGATCCTGCGGGGCGCGAATGTCGATGATGTTGATGTTCTTTTCGCCGAGAATCCCGGCGATCTTGCCGATCACCCCGGGGGCGTCGGTGTATTCGACGAAAATATGGTGTCCGGTCGGCTCAAGATAAATCCCGTCGAATTTGTTGATCCGGGAAATCATCAGGTGATTTTCGGCGATGGTGCCTCGCACGCTCACCTTGTGCACCAGATCGGCTCCGGCGGCGAGATCGATGGTCATCGATTCACCGTAGAGTTTGTCATTGTCAACCTCGCGGTTGACCAGCTCAACTCCGGCGTCGGCGAGATACTTCGCAGCATCGGCCATGCCGCCGTCCACCGCGAATTCGGCGGCGATCGCGGCGGCGATCGGCGCGGTCATCCACTTGGAGAACGGGGTCAGCTTGCCATAGAAACTGGTTTCGATCCGGTTCGGCTGCTTATCGCGCCCGAGATAGCTGTGGGCGAGGCTGGTCAGCACAAAGGCGAGCTGCTGGTACTTGGCGTCGAGCCCGTCCGGCAGCGCCTTGTTGACCACGCAGTTGGTGATTCCCTGCTCAAAGTAGGCGATGGTCTGCTCGGCGGAACGGCGCGCGGCCATCAGATTGGCTTCGGAGGTGCTCGCCCCGAGGTGGGGCAGCATCAGGTCGGCGACGTCGCAGACCGACTTGGGCCCGACCGAGTCCTTGGGATAGACGTCGTTGCAATAAAAAAGCTTCCGTTCGGCCTTGACCGCGCGCAGATCGTCTTCGTTGATGATCCCGGCGCGGGCGCAGTTGACCAGCACCGCCCCCGGCTTCATCATTTCGAGCAAGCGGCGATTGATCATGCCGCGGGTCTCGTTGTTTTCCGGAATGTGGAGAGAAACCAGGTCGCTGCCGGCGAAAATTTCGTCGACGGTGCAGATTTTGACGTTGAGTTTTTCAGCCACAGCGGGAGCCAGCATCGGGTCGTAGCCGAGGATTTTGACCTCAAAGCCGGAAAGACGCTTGACCAGCAGCTGGCCGATATTGCCGAGTCCGAGAATACCGACCGTCTTGCCGGTCAGCTCGCGGCCCATGAATTTGTTTTTTTCCCACTCTCCGGCGCGGGTCGAGGCGTCGGCGGGGACGATATGGCGGTAGACGGCGAGCATCATCGCGACGACTTCCTCGGCCACCGCATTGGAGTTGGCGCCGGGGGTGTTCATCACGTCGACGTTCTTTTTGCGCGCATACTTGGTGTCGATGGTGTTGAACCCGGCACCGGCGCGGACGATCAGCTTGAGCCTGGGCAGCGCATCGATGATCTCAGGAGTGACGTTTTCGCTGCGGACGATCAATACTTCCGCATCGGCATTCTTGGCGGCAAGCTCGGCAAGCGGCGTCGAGGCATCGAGCACCACGGTGTACCCGCGGTCGCTCAACAGATCGGCGGCAAACTTGTCCAGCTTGGTCGGAATCAGTACTTTTCGCATTTTCGTAACAATCCTTTCCGTGGAACTTTTGCCATTCCGGAACGAACCGACGAACCGGAACTTGTCGATAATATACATCTTCCCTCAAAAAAAAGCAACTTGACAAAATCGGAAAGGCAGTTATATTAAGAATCAGAGAGCAGGTCAATCTCTGAACATTTTTTGCAACGGGGCCGCAAGGCCTTACTTTACAACGTGTCGAGAGCGATACAGCCTGCTCTCTTTTCTTTTCCGGATTTTGCCTTTCCTCGAACACGCTGCCGCGCAGGCGGGGAGCCGGGCGCGCGCGCCCCCGCTTGGACGATTTGGACAGTTTGGACGATTTGGACGGGAGAGGCCCGTGTGTCCTGACAGCCATGTCGTCCATGTCGTCCATGTCGTCCATGTCTGTCCGTGTCTGTCTGTGTCGTCCTGTTCCTGACACCCGCGACAACGGAGCGGTGAGTGTCAACGCCGCAGTGCGGCCCTGCCGGGGGGTAGCAGGGGGCGAGAAGCCCCCGGACCCTCTTATTCGACTTCGCGCAAAGTATACTTGCGGTTGCCGCAGCCGAGTTCGGCGAGGTATTCGATCACCGCGTAGGGGTCTTTGTGGTGAATGCGTTCAAAGATATGTTTGCCGGAGTCGGGGTCGAGCTCCCAGCCGTCGGGAAGCGCTTTGGGGATCAGGTTTTCGCGGTTGACGAGGTCGAGGGTGGCCTCCTCGATGGCGACGATGTCGCGACCGGCGAGAACGCCGATGTCGGGAATCAATCGCGGGGTAGTCATGCCCCAGCAGTCGCAGAAAATAGTGACGTCCATGATCATATTGATGAAAATCGCCCGATCCTTGAACGCTTCAAGGAGTTTGGCCGAAGTCATCGCCATCCCGCGCTGGAATGCGAGGTAGCCGCCCGACTCCATTTTGATCGCGCCGGCGGGGCAGATCAAAGCGCAGTGCTGGCAGAATTTGCAGTCGTGGTAAAAAATCGAGAGTTTGTCGTCCTTGAACGACATCGCTTCATTGGGGCAGTGCTCGATACAGGCGCCGCAGCGCGAGCATTTGGCGTCGTCCCAGATCAAACCGCCTTCGAGGGCGTGGAGCATCTGGCGCATTTTGTCGGTGACCGCGCCCATCGAGAGATTTTTGGAAGCGCCGCCGAAGCCGCAGACGCCGTGGCCTTTGACATGCGAAAAGTCGATCAGCACGTCGGCGTCGAGAATCGCACCGGAAAGTTCGATCGCGTTCATCGTCTTGAATGGCGGCTCAACCGGAAAGGAACGGAAATGGTCGTCCTTTTCGCCGCAGACCGAAACGATCGGGCAACCGAGCACCTCCTCGGTGTAGCCGCGGTCAATCGCGCCGACGGTGTCACGATAGAGGTCGGTGACGAAAACCTCTCGCGCCCCCGCCGCCTTGACCGCCTGAACCAGCTTGCGGACGAAAAAGGGATGGATGGTGGAGAACCCTCCCCCGCCGCCGAGGTGCATTTTGATCGCAACCCGGCGGTCTTTGACGGTGGCTTCGAGCTCAAGCGCGGCCAAGAGGCGCTGGAACTTATTGCCGACCGACTGGGCCGGTTCGAGCGTTTTGGGGGCAAAAGCGGCAAACAGCAATTCAGAATGTGCGGACATGGGAAGCCTTTATCTTTTTTTTTACTTGATGAGCCGATTTCAAAAGTATTTGCGGATGATGAAAAAATGATCGCCGATGGCCGACGCCGTCCGGCATTGAGCGGCTTTACCCGCAGCGGTAAAGCCCGAAAGGTCGGACAAGCCGGACGCGGCGAGCGTTTTTCAGCGCCGCAAAGAGTTTTGAAATTGGCTCTTAAAGACGATACGGCGGAAATTTTTCTTGCCGGCGCGGAGCACCAGCGCCTCGCCGGTGAAGTCGGCGGCGGTGACTTGTTTTGCGACGTCGTCAACCCGGACTTCGTCGATCGCCACTCCGCCGCCCTGAATCAGCCGCCGGGCATCGCTGGTCGATTTGCAAATGCCGGATTCGACCAGCAGGCGGGGAAGCGGCATCCCCTCGCCTTCAAACAGCGCACGCTCAAACGCGCACTCGGGCAGCTCAATCGCGGCCGCGGTCTGCTCGATGGCGGCAACCGAGCTGGTCGTCGCCACTTTTTTGTCCGGGTCGGCGAATCCGAATTTGCCGCCGGCGGTGAGGAATGCCTCGCGCGCCGCCGCTTCGCCGTGGGCGAGACAGGTCGCTTCGTAGGCGAGGATTTCCTTGGCCCGGTTGATATTCGCCCCGGCGGCGGTCAAAGCGTTGACTTCGGAAGTCGGCAAACTTGAGAAGTAGAGCAGCAGCTGCCGCACCGCGCCGTCGTCGCAATTGCGCCAGAACTGGTAGTAGTCAAAAGTTCCGGTGCGGTTGACGTCGAGCCAGACGTTGTTGCCGCCGGCGGTCTTGCCGAATTTCTGGCCGTTGCTGTCGAGCAAGAGCGGAATGGTCATGCAGTGGACTTCGTTGCCGCTCTTGCGCCGCACCAGCTCGGTGCCGGCGACCATGTTGCCCCACTGGTCCTGACCGCCGAATTCCATCTTGCAGCCGAGGTCGCGGTTGAGCACATAAAAGTCGTAGGCCTGGAGGATCGAATAGTTGAATTCGAGGAAGGACAGCCCGTCCTCAAGGCGCGACTTGACCGAATCCTGGGCCAGCATCCGGTTGACGCTGAAAAAGTAACCGATTTCGCGCAGGAAGTCGATATACGAGATGTCCTTGAACCAGTCGAGGTTGTTGACGAAAATCGCCTTGCCGTCGGCAACCGAAATGAAGCGCGCGAGCTGGGCCTTGAGCGCCTCGACGTTGGCGGCGACCTCTTCCTTGGTCAGGATCGGACGGGCGCTCTTCTTGCCCGAGGGGTCGCCGATCTGGCCGGTGGCGCCGCCGACCAGCACGATCGGAATGTGGCCGGCCTTTTGCAGCAGCCGCATTGCCATCACCGGCAGCAGGTGCCCGACATGGAGACTGCTCCCGGTGGGGTCGAAGCCGACGTAAAACTTCACCTTTTCGGTGTTCAGAAGTTGCTCGATCGCGGTCGCGTCGGTCGACTGGTAGCAGAAGCCGCGCTCGTTGAGTTCCCGGAAAATGTTCATCATCAATGTCCTTACCCTAACCCTTGAAATCCTTGTCCGAAGACAAACCGAGACGGCCGCTTTTCGTCAACCGTCCCGGGATAAAAACGATTATTATTCGGCGATCGCTTGACCCGGGACTAAAATCATCGCCCCGGAGCCATGACAGGATGCCGAACTCCTTTCTGCTAAGTTACAACCAAATTCTTTTTTTGCAAGCCGGCGAGCCTGATTTTACAAAAAAAAAACATTTTCAGAGTTGCTTTTTATGGTCCGCGGATGTATTGTAGAGGAATTTGCAATCAAATCCAATCGGTCATGACGGAAAGCCGGGCGGAAGCGAATAACGCATAACCCTGTGAGGAGCAAGAAAGAATGATCAAGCATCTGAATGCCATTCCGACCGAGCACGCCAAGCTGGTCAAGTGGGTCGAAGACTGGGCCAAAATCTGCAAACCCGAAGCCATTTACTGGTGCGACGGTTCCCAAGCGGAATACGATCGTCTCTGCAACGAAATGGTCGATTCCGGCCTCGCCACCCGTCTCAACCCGGCCAAGAAGCCGAACAGTCTGCTCTTCCGCTCCGACCCGTCCGACGTCGCCCGCGTGGAAAACCGCACCTACATCGCCTGCGAAAAACAGGAAGATGCCGGTCCGACCAATAACTGGATCGACCCCAAAGAACTCAAGAAGACGATGCTGGCGATGTACGACGGCTGTATGGCCGGCCGTACCATGTACGTCATTCCGTTCTCGATGGGCCCGGTCGGCTCCAACATCGCCAAGATCGGCGTTGAACTGACCGACTCCGCTTACGTCGTGGTCAACATGGACATCATGACCCGCGTCGGTACCGAAGTTCTGAAGGTACTCGGCAAAGACGGCGAATTTGTCCCCTGCATCCACTCGGTCGGCAAGCCCCTCGCCCCCGGCGAAAAGGACAACGGCGTCTGGCCGTGCGCTCCGATCGAAAAGAAATACATCGCCCACTTCCCGGAAACCCGCGAAATCTGGTCGTTCGGCTCCGGTTACGGCGGCAACGCGCTCCTCGGCAAAAAGTGCCTCGCGCTCCGCATCGCCTCCGTTCAGGCGCATGACGAAGGCTGGCTCGCCGAGCACATGCTGATTCTCAAGCTGACCAGCCCCAAGGGCGAAGTCAAGTACGTCGCCGGCGCGTTCCCGTCGGCCTGCGGCAAGACCAACCTCGCGATGCTGATCCCGACCATCAAGGACTGGAAGGTCGAAACCATCGGCGACGACATCGCCTGGATGAAGTTCGGCAAGGATGGCCGCCTCTACGCGATCAATCCCGAAGCCGGTTTCTTCGGCGTCGCGCCCGGCACCAGCATGAGCTCGAACCCCAATGCGATGATCTCCGCCTCCAAGGATACCATTTTCACCAACGTCGCGCTGACCGAAGACGGCGATGTGTGGTGGGAAGGCATCGGCTATGACGCCCCCGGCACCCTGATCGACTGGAAGGGCAACAAGTGGGACGCCGCCACCGCGACCGACAAGGCCGCGCATGCCAACGCCCGTTTCACCGCCCGCGCCTACAACTGCCCGGCGATCGCCGCCGAGTGGCAGGATCCGGCCGGTGTGCCGATCGACGCGATTCTGTTCGGCGGCCGTCGTCCGAGCACGATTCCGCTGGTTCACCAGTCGCTGAGCTGGGAACACGGGGTCTTCATGGGCTCGATCGTGGGTTCGGAAGTCACCGCCGCGGCGCTCGACGCCAAGGTCGGTGTGGTTCGCCGCGACCCCTTCGCGATGCTCCCCTTCTGCGGCTACAACATGGGCGACTACTTTGCCCACTGGCTCGAAGTCGGCAAGAAGAGCACCGCCGACAAGCTGCCGAAGATTTTCTTCGTCAACTGGTTCCGCAAGAGCGCCGAAGGCAAGTGGCTGTGGCCCGGCTTTGGCGACAACAGCCGCGTGCTGAAGTGGGTCTTTGAGCGCTGCAACAATTCCGGCAAGGCCGTCGAAACCCAGATCGGCTATATGCCGACTGCGGACGCGATCGACCGCACCGGGATCGAAAAAGAAGTCACCGATGCCGACATCAAGGAACTCCTTGCGGTTGACGTCGCCGGCTGGAAGAACGAACTCGACAGCGTCCGCAAGGATCACTACTCGAAGTTCGACCGCCTGCCGCAGGCTCTGGTCAAGCAGCTCGAAGCTCTCGAATCGCGCTTGTCCAAGTAATCGCGCAAAACTGAGCGGCCGGAATCCCCAACAGGATTCCGGTCGTTTTTTTTGGTGTCACCGCAGGTTGTTTCTCACATTGTCGAAAGCGGGAAATAAATATTTTTTGAGTCTTCTCCGTTTTGAGCCACAATTCTCCTCAAAAGCGTCTTGAACAATAGGTGCAATGTCGGTTTTCATCTATTTCATCGCTATGTTTTTCTCATTCTACGCTTTGTCAAATATCGTCGAGGAATCATTATAATGCCAATTGCAACCACGCTGGTCGCCTCGGAGCCTAAAAAAGACGAGTTTTTTTTGCTTTTAAATTCAATAGTATTACTCATGTGTCGCAAGCAATCGGCCTTTTCTGTCATCAAATTAACTGTTGCCGCCAACGCAGGAGCAAATCTGCTTCAAAACCTCCCCGCCATGTTTTTTGCGTTGAAGCGCGGAAAAGGTCGCGTTTTGCCGGAGGATGTATAAAAAAGTTGCAAATTCTTTATTAGTGAAGTATTTTATTTCAACGATATTTTGAAAAAGGCCAGTATGAGAAAAATACTATTGTTGTTCGTACTGTTAAGTTTGATTTTTTGAGGTTGCGATATGCGACATAAAATTGAAGTAAGATTGGTTCACCCTGATAGTGAAATCATTGCAAAAAAAACGAATTCACCTGAAAGATTTGCTTCATATACAAAAAAATCCTCGAAATCTGATACCATTATCGCCGAAACCATTCCATCCATGACGATTATTTGTATCGAAGATGCTTATGGCGTGAGCGGCAATCCAAACCCCGAAAAACCAATCCCGGCTCCAATATATGAAATTGTTATATCATTATTACCAGATGATCGAAAACATTTCGCTAAACTAATCAGCGAAAATATCGGCAGGCTTTTTGCCGTTTTTGTGGACAATGAGTATATATTTTCATCAGTAACTCGTGCTCCGATTATCAATGGTGTTTTTATGCTTCAAATCGCAGAACAAGATAAATTTATGCCGCTGTTAAAAGCACTTCAGAAGATGAAAAAATAAAAATGAAAAAACGCGCCTCCATTTTCATTTTACTTTGCCTGCTTCTCGCTGGGTGCGATGAGTATTCTGAAGCCAAAAAGGCCGTGGAGAATTCGGCTTTTTACAGAGAAAATCTTGCGAGCGTAAAGCAATTTAATTCTCAACAGGTCATCTATTTTAACAGTCATGAATTATGGATTGGTAAAGTCAAGCAACACAATGAAAATGGCTTGGTTTTTGAAGAATCAAACTGCATAGAGTCAATCCCTATAGGACTATGGCGGCGTAAGTGTTCTATGAGTTTTTCCGCTTGGGATAAATACACCTATCCGTTTTTCAAACCTGGCGATATTGTTGTTCTCGTCATCAATCACAATATGAAAGGCCATCACGATGTTTTTCTCGACCGCATTGCCAAAATTGAAAAAATAGATGACCGTTGGCGAGCTGTCCCGCAAAAATTCAAACAATACCGTAAAGCATACTATGCCTCAAACGTTCCTTATATGGTTTATGCCGGAACTGAAAGGTCGCAATTTATAGTTGGCGAGTCGGTGATGTTAAAAATATCGTTGCACAATGTTCGAGATGATGAGTTTGTCCCATTTGTCGAAACCCATCCAATGCGTGACTTCAATATCGTCTTAACCGATGTGGGTACAGGCAAAATTATACCACCATTGAATCCAGTCATTGATGAAATTTTCGCCGTATTATTATTCAGATAAAACCGCGGGAAGTTAAGAATTTTGAGATAAATCTTTCCGAAAAATTTGCTTTGAATGAAATTGGAAATTATGCGATAAGTTTATCCGGGACCGATTTGAATGGGAATAAATTTCAACTTGATACTATTGAATTTAAGGTCCGAAGCAAAGCGGAAGTGACTATTACCGACAAGCGGCTTATTGACATTGGAAAAACTGCTATTGCCGGGAAAATGAACTATGACACCAAAAGAAAAATTTTGGTCGAGCGGAATGATGGTGAATATATAGTAACTTTCCCAAATCCACCACTTCCACCGGGGAGCAGAGGGGGCGATTACGCAGCCAAAGTCTTTATTGACCGAGGCTCACTGCAAGTAAAAAAGATTTGGGTGTCACCGTAGGTTGTTTCTCACATGGCCGAGAGCGGGATAGATATTTTTTGAGTCCTCTCCGTTTTGAGAACCTGTTTTTTTGCGTTGAAGCGCGGAAAAGGTCGCGTTTTGCCGAAGGAGACACGAAGGAGCGTACTTTGGTACGTGACTGAGGGATCGACGACAGGCAAGGCGCGATCCCCATCCTCACAGATCGGAAGAGCGTCG
>JBFWIO010000065.1:0-10659 GCA_050255955.1 Victivallaceae bacterium | reverse complement strand
AAAAAGAGATGGCGGAAACCATTGAGCAAGCACGACTCAAAAATCGCACCAGCTTTTTGGACGACGCCTTTATTGAATCGCTGCTGATGGCATCGGGAATGAAAGTGGTCATTTCTCCGATGGTGTTCAAAGCGGTGATCGACGCTTGGCGATCCCGGAAGTCCTTGAATATCCGCTACCGCGATCCCAAGGGCAACGTCGGCGAACGTGAAATCGAGCCGCATGTGGTGGCTTTTCACCGGGGGCTGTGGTATATCAAAGGCTACAAGCTTCCGGCGCGGGAAATCCGGACGCTGGCGGTCCACCGGATCACCATAGCGGAACCCGGCGAAAACAGCTTTGAATTCGACCAGCAGCTGCTGGCCGAGACGCAGAAAAATGGGCTCTTCACCTATCCCAAAATCGAAGGGGTGACGCTCCGCTGTGACGCCTCCATCGCCTTTTACCTCAAAGAGCACCAGGTGGTCAAGCGCTTCAAGATGAAGCCGGCCCCGAACGGCGACCTCTTCATCACCCTCGGCCCCGCCTTCGAGCATGAAGTCATCCGGTGGGTGCTCGGCGAAGCCGGTCGGATCGAAGTCCTCCACCCGCCGGAACTGCGTCGCAAAATCGCCGCCGCCGGGCACCGGATAGCGGAAGTTAACGGCGATTAATCGGACAATTCATCGAGCCCCCGGACGGCAGTTGACGCCGTCCGGAAGGTTTTTGCGATGGATTTACATACAGAACATACGGAACATACAGATATTTCTCACTCAGCCCCCTTGAATCGCACGTGAAAGTAGCCGGCACGGTTGGTGAATTTGCCGTCCGTTTTGCGACGCGGGACATCGCGACGGAGCGGGGCTTGAAACCGTTTCATCATGGCTTCGGGCAGACACCTCTGAAAATCTCGCGAATTCATGAGAGGCCATTCCATCGCAGTGCAGAAATCGACAAAGACAGTAAAAAGTTCGTCGCCGGTGATGTTTGTTCCTCGATTTTTTTCGACGGATAAATTGAGGAACAAGTCCAGTGGAGTTGCAGACGCAAACAAATAATCGAGTCTGGCTGTTTGCGATTCGTCGCAAGGAAGCTCGCTTCTTCCGGAAAGGATGATGTCTCTCGCGCCCTTGAGAGCCCAATTTAGTATTCCTGAGCCCTCTTCGGCATACAATTTTTTTGCAAAGTCCGGAATCGGGTTGGATGGCTTATGATTCTTACATCTGATCCAGCGCAACCGGCGACGCCAGGCAGACTGATCCTCCACACTTTCAAATTTCAGATGTGGGACAGGATTACCGACAACAAAAACGTTGAAATCGCCGCCGATCATCTCGTGTCGGTTGGAGCTCTTGAGCTCGACTCGCATGGCATCACCTCCGGTCAGGGACTTGAGGATACTCATGCCGTTGGCGGTAAAGAAAGAGGTTTTCGACTCTTTGCCGGTCAACAGCGTTTTGTTCATGAAAAAACTGGTCTCAAACCGTCCGGTTATGCTCTCCGGACGGATTTGAGTATAGTTTGCCTCTCCGACAATCATTTCCACAATATTGGCGAGGGTTCCCTTCCCGCTTCCGCCGGAGCCGGTGAGCAGGAGAATGGATTGCGTGAGATTTCTTCCGACCACGCACTGTCCGATATAACGCTGAAGTAAAGAATGGTCATCTGCCTCAATCAAGGGATGAAGAAGTTCATTGAGGAATTTTGGGCAGACCTGTCCAGGAACATATTCCAGCTGACAGCGGTTGCGACTGTGGTAGTCCTCGGAGAATGGCTTCAGTTCCCAATTCCCGGCGGTATCGAGTTCCAGCACGCCGTTTGCGCAGTGAATGAAAAAACGGCCGGATCGATCAAAGAACTTCTCCCGACGGCAAATGGCTCGAAGAAACTTGATAATGTTCGTCAGCGCCGGCGGCTTCCTTTTGGTCTCGATTCCGGGAACGTTCCATTCAAGAGCGCACTCATGAAGAAAAAGGCTGAGCTGGTGGACGAGACAGTCGTGATCCCGCTGCTTCCACAACCCGGTACTCGCCTCATAAGCATATAACGAGTTTTCTTCCGGGATATAGACCGGATTATGGACAAGCTGATAGAGCCTGGCGAAACCCTGCTCGTTGAAAAAAATCACATTGTTTTTTCCGTTAAGCTCGTACAGCATGCCGAACTCAGCTTCAACTTCCTGCTTTTGCGCGACAGAGATCATAACTTCCTCCCGGTGGCTTTTCATTACGTCGATTAATTTAACCTCAATGATAGAACTGCGCCAACCATGGGAAAAAGTGCTTTTTCAACGGGGAAGCAATGGGAGAACAAGCGCAAGTTTGGCAAAGGAGGGAGTTCTTGCAGGGAATGAAACCGATTTTTGAGGGCGAAAAATCGCAAAAAAGTTTAAATTTTTTTGTAATATTATTTCTAACAACAACTTGCAATCAAAAATTATGTGGCAAAAATGTGGCAGAAATGTGGCATTTCTAGTTTCAAAAGGCTCTTTTGGCTACAATCCGAGACAATCCGAAAAAGAAACCGGGAACCTGAGTTTGAGCTCAGATTCCCGGATTTTGGCAAAAAAAATGGGGTGAAAGAGGGGATTTGAACCCCCGACCTCCTGGGCCACAACCAGGCGCTCTAACCAACTGAGCTACTATCACCATCGATGTTTTATTAAAATAGAGCTTTTTCGCCAAAAATCAAGCGGCGATTCGAAAAAAACGATTTTTTTCAAAACTCAGGAGCGGTTGAATCAGTCGCAGTCGAAAGCGGAAACGACCGTTTTCGCCGCACCACATCCGGAAATTGATCCCCTCGCCGGTTGTTGTGAAGAAAATGGCGACTTCACCTCATCACGCGCGTGTATTCACGAATCATTTGCGAATCAGCCGGCTTCCGGTGTTCCTGATGAAATTGACCGGTGCTGACAGGGGAAAAACGGCGGGCGAGATCGTTCGCTTGGGGAATAAACTCTCCAAGGCAGGTCCGGCGGGCCTCGGCGGCAATGTCGCAGAAGCCGATGTCGGACGGCTTTTGCACATCACCAGCAGGTGTATCACAACGCGCGAAACGGTGTAATCAGGAGGGTTCCGGATGGGATTTCTCCGAAAAAAACAGGGAGGTGATTTCGCGTGGGAAATCATCCTCCCGGATCGTTGACGGTCAAACCGGCGACTTTACTTCATTTCGCCGTCGGCGCCGAGATCCTTGACCAGATCCTTGACGTCTTTGTCCGAGCCCTCCGCGGGGGTGCCGCCGAGCGCGACCGTCGCGCCGGTCACCAGGTCCCGGAGACGGGTGCTGAAAGCGGTCAGCACGAAGAATGCCGCCAGCGCCACCACCACCACCAAAATGATGTACTCGACAATCGCCTGCCCCTTCTGGTGCCGCATTTTTCCGCGCTTAAGCATAATCCAACCTCCTGCGTTTCCGTGTTGTTTTACGGATATTCAATACTCACCAAATCCACCATCCGCCCGCCATAGAGCGAAAAGTAATAACTCAAGGTAACCATCACTATCGCGATGATCGCGAAAAAAACCATCATCACCACATATTCTCCGATCACCTGCCCGGAGGCGGCGCGGGAACGACTGCGTTTCCGACTCATCGATCAAGCCTCCCAGCTTCGCGCCGGCCCGTTTCAGAGGTCGGCTTCGGGTATCCGCCCTTTGCGCTCGACGATCTCGTTCTTTTCGTTGAGGACGATCACTTGCGGCACCACTTTGGCCGCTTCCTCGGCACTGAATATCGAAAACGCCATGATCGTCACCACGTCGCCTTTTTTGCCCTTCAGCGCGGCCGGGCCGTTGAGACAGAACGATCGTGATCCCGGCTTGCCGGGGATCGCATAGGTTTCGAGGCGTTCGCCGTTGCTCCGGTTGACCACCAATATTTTTTCATAGGGCAGAATCGCCGCTTCCTTGAGGTAATCCGGATCGATTTCCAGACTGCCTTCGTATTCCAGATCGCATCCGGTCAGGCGCGCGGTATGAATTTTGCCGCTCAACATTTGCTTTTGCATGACAACATCCCGGTTGATTGAGAAAGACCAAACGACATTAATATAGTGCCGTTTCAGCGAAATTCAATCAGCAGCGGATTTGCAAACAACAGCTTGCGATGTTAACTTATAGCATAAGACGCGAATTTGTCAATCTTTATTTTCCGGGAAATGCTACAAATATCATGAATGAACATAATTTTTACATCACCACGCCGATTTATTACGTCAATGACAAACCCCATATCGGACACGCGTACACCACCATCCTGGCCGACGTGCTGGCGCGCTGCCACCGTTCACTCGGCGAGCCGACGTTCTTCCTGACCGGCACCGACGAGCACGGGCAAAAAGTCCAGAAGGCCGCCG
Source organism: Victivallaceae bacterium (assembly GCA_050255955.1). Classification (GTDB taxonomy): domain Bacteria; phylum Verrucomicrobiota; class Lentisphaeria; order Victivallales; family Victivallaceae; genus JAVBUI01. The sequence continues at coordinate 6,317 of JBFWIO010000065.1, read as the reverse complement.
CCGCCCGCAACATCGAGCCCAAAGCCCACTGCGACGAAACCGTCATCCGGTTCAAGGAGTTGTGGCGCAAGCTCGACATCACCAACGATAAATTCATCCGCACCACCGATCCCGAGCACAAAAACGTGGTTCAAAAAATCCTTCTGGACCTCTACGACCGCGGTGAAATCTACAAGGCCGAATACACCGGATGGTACTGCGTCGGCGACGAACGCTTCTTCACCGAAAAAGACCTCGCCGACGGCAAATGCCCCGAATGCGGGCGCGAAGTGAGCGAAATCCTTGAATCAAACTACTTTTTCCGGATGGGGAAATACCGCGAGTGGCTGATTGAGTATATCGAAACCCACCCCGACTTCATCCTGCCGGCTTTCCGCGCCAATGAGACGCTCGGCTTCCTCAAAAAGGAACTTGGCGACCTCTGCATCAGCCGGCCCAAGTCTCGTCTGGCGTGGGGGATCGAGCTGCCATTCGACCGCGATTACGTCTGTTATGTGTGGTTCGACGCCTTGATCAACTATATTTCCGGAGTCGGCTACCTCAATGACGACAAGCTCTTCCGGAAGTGGTGGCCAGCCTCGTATCACCTGATCGGCAAAGATATTCTCACCACCCATACCGTCTACTGGCCGACCATGCTCAAGGCGATGAATCTTCCGCTGCCGCGTACGGTTTTCGCCCACGGCTGGTGGCTTACCGGCTCGACCAAGATGAGCAAGTCGCTCGGCAACGTGGTCAATCCGATGGAGATGATCGAGCGCTACGGGGTGGATGCCTTCCGCTACTACCTCCTTGCCGAAATGTCGCCGGGGCAGGACGCCTCGTTTACCGAGGAGAACTTCGTGATCCGCTACAACAGCGATCTCGCCAACGACCTCGGCAACTTGCTCAACCGGGTGATCAACATGACCGAGCGCAACGCCGCGGGGGTGATCCCGGCCCCGGGCGAAAGCACCGGCGAAGAGGACGCCCTCAACCACGCGGTAAGTGAAGCGATCGCGGCGATGACCGCGGCGATCACCGGAATGAAGCTTGATCAGGGCCTCGCGGCGGCGATGAACGCCGTTCGCGCCGGCAACCGTTACCTCGAAAAAACCGCGCCGTGGACGCTGGCCAAAAAAGGCGAAACGGCGAAGCTCAATACGGTGCTCTTCACCGCCGCCGAAGCCTTGCGCAAAGTGGCGGTACTGCTGACGCCGGTAATGCCGGACAAAATGGCCGAGCTGGGCAAATCGCTCGGCTATTCGGCGGAGGAACTGGCGGCGACCAAGCTCGGCGAGCTTGACCGCAGTCCGGTTTCGGCGGGACGCGCCGTTTGCAACCTCGGCGGTCTTTTCCCGCGGATTGTGAACGAGGAAGAACCGGCGAAAGCTGAAAAACCGGCCAAGGCGGCGGCGAAGGCGCCCAAAGCGGCGGAAGTGGCGACCAATGTGGCGGATGTGGTGACGATCGATGAATTTTTCCGGACTCAGCTCAAGACGGCCAAGGTGTTGGCGGCGGAGAAGATTCCGGGGGCGGACAAGCTCTTGAAGCTGTCGATCGAGGTCGGCGCGGAGACCCGGCAGCTGGTAGCGGGGGTGGCGCTGTATTACACCCCCGAGTCGATGGTGGGCCGGACGATTGTGATTGTGGCGAACCTCAAACCGGCGAAGATTCGCGGCATCGAGTCGCAGGGCATGCTGCTGGCGGCGAAGGTCGGGAACGAGCTCAAACTGATAACCGTGGACGGCGAAATCGCGTCCGGAGCAAGCGTAGGCTGAAAAGTACCCCGGTCAAGGGCAGTGCCCTTGCGCGGATTCCAAAGGGCGCGCAGCCCTTTGGCGGTGTGCGAGGCAGCGCCTCGCCTCCCCCGATCCGGGCGAAGCCCCAGCTCAAGTAGGCGGAACGGAGTTCCGCCGCTGAGCCCGGCCCGAGCGGAGGACGCGAATGTGTCCGGAGCGACCGTTTCCCCCTCTCCCTCAACGAGAAAAAAAACATGGACGACTGGATCGAAATCGAGCGCGACGAGCGCCATATCAAACGCGAACGGGCGAAGGCGAAAGAGCTTCGCCAGACGCCCTATTTTCAGGAACTCTTCCGCAAGGGGGTTTGTTACTACTGTCAGCAGACCTTCAAACCGGAAGAGTTGACGCTCGACCACATCGTCCCGGTGGCGCGAGGCGGGCGGAGTACGCGCGGCAACCTGGTCATCTCTTGCCGGGCCTGCAACCAAAAAAAGAAATATCTCACCCCGGCGGAAATGATTCTGCGGGAAAACCCTGATCAGGAACAAAGCTGATGCAAAAGATTCTGACCTTTGCCCTGTTGTCGGCCTCGCTGTATCTCGCGGCCGAAGAATCCAACCTCGACATGCCGTCAACGGCGGAAGCGGCAAAACCGGCACAAACCGCCGCGTTGCCCTCCGCCGCCCGCGGCGATCAGTCGGTCAAGGCCGCCCGCGCCGAAGCGATGGCGCGCGACCGTGCCAAAATCGCGCAACTGTTGAAAGACCACGGCTCCTTTGCCGCGATGGCGGAGAAACTCGCTCCGGCTTATGCCGCCAACAACGAAGCGGCCAAAAAGGAAGCGGCGAAGTGGTTCGAGAACGGCTACTTCACCGCCGGCCCGGTCAGCGCGACGCCGGTCAGGAGCAACTTCGTCAAAGCGATGACCGCGCTCGACCGCTATCTCAAGGAACAGGGCGTCGATTTGATCGTGGTCCGGGTGCCGAACCGCAACGAGGCGGCCTTTGGTCTGTTCGGCGAAAATCCGCTGCCGGGGGAATGCAATCCGTATTTCCGCGAAGTCCAGCAGCAACTGCTCGACGCCGATGTCGAATACCTCGACGGACTCGAAATCGTCCAGCGCGAACGCGGCAAATATCCGTTGAGCTACTGGTACACCATTCCCAAAGAAGGTCATCCGGCGGAGGGGCTCTCGATGGCCCTCGCCGATCTTCTCGCCGACCGCCTCAACCGCTATCAATTCCCGGCCACCGGCAAATATCACACCGTCACCGACACCGAGGCGTACAAAAAAGTCAACTTCCCGCCCGGCAACCCCAAGTATGACCCCGCCAAACCCTACAGCTTCGCCGCCGTCCGCGCCGCCGACAACTCGGTGCCGGTGATCGGCGAAAACAACGGCTCGCCGCTCCTCTTCATCAGCGACTCCTACGGCGCTTATCCGGGGGTCAAGGCGGGGGCGAGCGTGCCGCATTATCTGCTGACCCGGATTCCTCATCAGGGCGACTGGATATACCGCAACGGCAGCAGTCAGGGCGCGAGCACCTTTCTCTACCGCAAAGGTCTCGATTTCGTCAAAAACCGCCAGGCGGTGGTGCTTCTCGCCCATCCCGGAAACCTCAACGGGGTTTCAGAACTGCCGCCGCCCGAGCTTCGTTTCGTCGCCCCCGAACGGATGAAGGCGGCGCAGACCATCGAGGGTGCGGCGCTGGAGGAAGTCGCCCGGGCCAACCCGGAGATTTTCCGCTACCTCGCGGACAAAAAGAGCCTGGTTTTCAACGAAGTCAAGTGGGGGAAACAGCCGGAGCCCGGCTTCAAGCTCAAACTCCCGGCCGAAGCACTCGCCGCGCCGATGGTCGCGCTGGAGCTCGACTATGCCTCGCACAACTACGCCTTTGTCACTGCAAGCTGCGGTGATTCGAGCCAGATCGACGTCCTCAGCAACTCCGAGAAGATCGGAAAACAACTCTTCGTCCTCCATCGCCGGGGCGACGAAATCGAGTTCAAAATCAAGTACGTCAGTCCGCAAACCGAAGTCAAAGCAATCCGGATCTACGCGATCCGCTGAACCGAAGATAATCATCATGTACCGTTCGCAAATTCCGGCTGAAAAAATTGAAGATGACTGCTACGACTGGTACGCGCGCCACCAGCGCTGCCGCCAACTGGCAAAGGAAAAATCGCACGATGTGGTCCTGATCGGCGACTCGATCACCCACTTCTGGAAGTGCGACGACGCGCCGCGCTCGACCGGCGACGACAGCTTCGACGCGCTTTTTGGCACGCTCAGCGCGCTCAACCTCGGTTACGGCTACGACCGCACCCAGAATGTCCTCTACCGGTTGCGGAACGGCGAATTCGCCAATCAGCAGCCGCATTTTGCGGTGCTCCACATCGGCAGCAACAACCTCAACGGCTCGCCCAATCTGCCGCCCGACCCGCCGCTTGAAGTGGCGGCGGCGATCGCCGACATCATCGGTTTGATCCGCGAATTATCGCCGGCGACCCGGGTGATTTTGATGGAAGTCTTTCCGCGCGGCGAAGGCGGTGACGCCCTCGCCGAGCGCATCCGCGCCACCAACCGGCTGCTGCGCGACCGCTTCGCCGGCGATCCGGCGGTGATCATGATCGACCTCGCCCCCGAATTCGGCACGCCGACGGGCGGAATCAAGCCGGAATTGAGCGACGACCTGTGCCACCCCAATGCGGCGGGCTACCGGATCTGGGCGGGTAAACTTCAGGAAGTTTTCAAGCAGGGGTGATCAGACCCACGAAGAAAGCAGTTTTTTGGTGAGCGCCACGCCCGGTGGAATCTCCGGCACCGGCAATCCGGCGTCGCGCGACAGGTGATGAAGCACCGTCTCTTCGACGAGATACCCCCACGGACGGGAAACCAGAAAATTGACCGCACGCACGGCAGTGCCGTCCTTGAGCTGAGCGAGGATGAAAAGCACGTAGAGCGAATCCGCCGCCGCGATCCGGGCGGAGTTTTCATGCGATCCGGCGACTTCGCGGATCTTGGCCGCCGTCCGCTCGACCAGCGCGGCGGCTTTGGCATCCGCCTCATATCCCGCGGTCAAAGCGTCGAGCTCAACGCCGGGCTCAAGCAGCGCAAAGGCGGCGATGTCGGCCAGCCGGGACAAGGTCTTCGCCCCGAGCTTGCGGTAACGGCACGAGCCCAGCGCCGCTTCAGGATCGCTCCGGCGGGCGGGGTCGTAATAATGCAGCGAAACCGTTTCCTTTTCGGGGGGCACGGTTTCGCCGAAGAGATCCGGCTGTTCCGCCGGTTCGATCGTTTTTTTGGCCATGATGTTCAGTCCGAACCGGGGTAAAAATCCTGCAAACCGGTTCCGGCCTATAGTATAGCAGGGCAAAGCGCCCGCGTCAAGCTCGCAATTCGCGTTTAGCCGGTCATCAGCATTGATTCGTTGATGCGGTAGAGCGGCGCTTCGCCGCGCGCGCGGCGGCCGAATTCGTCGATCATGTAGTCGGCCATGCGGTTGACTTCATCGTTAAGCGACCCTGCGATGTGCGCCGACAAGTGGATATTGGGCAGACTGTAGAGTTCAGAACCCGCCGCCGGCGGTTCCGGAAAGGTGACATCGAGCAACGCGGTGAGATCCGGCCGTTTCTTGAACACCCGGATCATCGCCTCCTCGTCAACCTGGGCTCCGCGTCCGGTGTTGATGAACACCGCGCCCGGCCGCATTGATTCAAAATGCGCCTCGCCGATCACCTTGACATTGTCGGTCCGGTTGGGCAGATGATTGCTGACCACAAACGCGGTGCGGAATGCTTCCTCGATCGAAACCGTCCGGCGCTCCGGCCGCGAGGGCACGAGTATGACGTTGAGATGATAAGGCTTGAGCAATTCGATCGTCTTCTGGGCGATCGCCCCGGCGCCGATCAGCGCCACGGTTTCGCCATAGTTGCCCGGCCCGGCGAAATTGGGCGGATTGCGGACGAACATCTCCGGCCCGGTGAGGTCGCGGCTGTTGCGGAAGAACCCCTTCATCCCGAGAATGATCTGGGCCACGCAGAACTCCGCCACCGGGATCGCATTGGCCAGCCATGCGCTGTAAAGTTCAATCCCATGCGCCAGCAAAGGGCGGGCGAAGTGATCGGTCGCCCCGGCGCCGTAATACACACTCTTGAGCTTGGGCATCGCGGCAAAGGTCGCTTCGTCAAAGGACCAGATTCCCCAGGTCGAAAAAATCGCCTCGACTTCCGCCAGCGCCGCCGCATGCTCTGCGAAGTTCGCCTGGGTGATGACCACCGGATACAGATCGGTCAGTCCGGCAATCGTCTCACGCCGTCCATGCGAATAAACATAATCGATATTACCCGGATTGTTGGTAAAAAAAACCGCTTTTACTTTGCCCATCATGAACTCCTTTGTCGCTATCTGTCTTGACGATAACCTCAGTTATATACAGTACCCCAAAAGTATGCGCTTTCAAGTCCTGGCCTCGATAAATTCATATTTGTTTTTTGCCGCCGCCCCGTCACCACGGCAGAAGAACTCCGCTCAATATGGATAAATACCGACTCCGGAAACGTGCCGCAATCCTCCGGATCGATCAGATCGGAAGA
>JBFWIO010000064.1:0-10832 GCA_050255955.1 Victivallaceae bacterium | reverse complement strand
CGACCAAATTATTCGTTTGAGTTCACCCAAAAAAAGGGGGCCCGCCGGAGTTTCAGCCGGCGGGCCCCCGTTCTGATTTACAATCAGTAGTGGCGAATCAGCGAAAGCACCCGGCCCTGAATGCGGACCTGGTCTTTGTGATGGAACTGCGGCTGGTATTCCGAATTGGCCGGGCGCAGTTCGATGGTGGTGGCGTTGATCGGGAAATAGCTCTTGACGGTGGTTTCGCCGCCCTGAACGAGGGCAACCACGATGTCGCCGGGACGGACGTTCTCAACCGGCGTGACGATCACGATGTCGCCGTCGAAAATCCCGAGGTCACGCATGCTTTCGCCCTGAATCCGGAGCGCATAAAGCTTGGCCGGGCTGGTGCAACCGGCGAAACCGGCCGGGATCGGGAGTTCGGCTTCCATGTATTCGAGGCTTTCCGCGGGCTCGCCGGCGGAGACCCGGCCGAGGAGCGGAATAGTCCAGATTCCCGGCGGCAGTTTGGCTGCCGGGGTGCGCTGATGGGTCAGTGAAATGCTGCGCGCTTTGGAGCTGCGGGCAAGCTGATTTTTGCGCTGAAGCGCGCGCAGATGGGCGAAGATGGTCGAACTCTTGACATTGAAATTGTCGGCGATTTCCTGCACCGTCGGCGGCATGCCGGCACGTTCCTGGAAGATTTCGATGAAATTCAGGATCTCTCTTTGCTTTTCAGTCAGTCCACGCATAATTTCTCCTTCGGTTAATTGAATTGGAACTCCACGATCTGAAATTTGCCGTCAACCTTGACCAGTGTGATTTGCAGCAGCCGGTCAAAGGTGGCCATTCTGGTTTCGCCGTTGCCGGCTTTCTCGGTCCGCTCCACCGTGACTTTCCAAAGATAAGTCTGCAGAACTTCCCGATTCAGATGGCCGATATACTCACTTTTGATGATTTTTCCAATGCGAAGGCATAAAGCGGGAAAACTTTTTTCCCGCTCTTTGGAGTCGAAAGCGGAGGAGAAACGGGCGACGAATTTGCGATAATTTCGTTCTTGGACGGCCTCGAGCAGTTCAGGGCCGCAGAGCTTGGCAAACGCGTCAAAATCCGCGCTGTTTGCCTGACTCATGGCTTCAACCGAAGGCGGCGGGGTGGCTTCCGGCGCGGCCGCCCGGCAACCGGGCGCCGGCAACAGCACGAGCGCCGCCAATAGCGCCACCCCAAAAGGCGCAAGCAGTCCGCGCCATATCGGCGCGGCTCCCCGCGAATGCATGATGTCATAGAACGGTCTCTTCATCGTTGGCCTCCTCCTCAAAAGGCCACCGACCGGAACCTTTCCGATCGAGCGGCGCCGCTTCCGGAGTTCTCAGGCTCCGGGCGCGCGCAACAGGTTATTTGGCCAGCTCGGCGCACTGCCTGGCAAGTCGTTCCGCCGCCGTCCGGATGTTGGCTTCCGAACAGGCGTAGGACAAACGGATATATCCCTCGGCGCCAAAGGCCGCGCAGGGAATGGCCGCAAGGTGAACTTTTTCAAGCAGGCGGTTGCAGAACTCTTCCGACGACAGTCCGAAGCTTGAAATATCGCAGAGCAAGTAGAACGCACCCTGCGGCCGGACGCACTTGACGCCCGGAATCCGGCTCACCAGATCGTAGATCAAATCGCGGCGCTTGGCGAACTCGCCGCACATCATTTTGACCTGCGCCTCGGCCTCGCCGCGCAGCGCCGCCATCGCACCGTACTGGGCAAAGGTGGTGGCGTTGCTGGTGGTGTGGCTCTGGAAAGCGATGATCCGCTTGGTCAGCCACAACGGCGCGGTCAAATACCCCAGCCGCCAGCCGGTCATCGCATAGGTCTTGCTGAGGCCGTTGACGGTGACGGTGCGCTCGTTGATCGCGTCGTTGAGCGAAGCGATGCTCACGTGCGGCTTGTCGGCGTCGTAGACCAGCTTTTCGTAAATTTCGTCGGCAATCACCATGATGTTGCGCCGGACCGCGATTTCGGCGATCTTCTCCAGCGTGGCGCGCCGGTAGACCGCGCCGGTCGGATTCGACGGCGAACACAAAATCAGCGCCCGGGTATTCTCATTGATCACCGCTTCGAGTTCATTGGGATCGAGTTCGTAGTTATCTTCCGGACGGGTGCCGATTTCGACCACTTTGGCCCCGGCGCCGCGGATCATTTCGGGATAGCTCAGCCAGTAGGGGGCGGGCAGAATCACTTCGTCGCCGGGGCCGCAGAGGGCGGCCAGCGCGCTGAATACCGAAAATTTCGCGCCGGGGGCGACCACAGTCTGCTGCCAGGTGGTTTTGATCCCGTTTTCACGGGTAAATTTGTCGGCGACAAGTTTGCGCAGATCGACCAGTCCGCTGGCGGGAGTGTAGGTGACTTTGCCTTCGTTCAACGCCTTGATGCAAGCGTCCTTGATCGGCTGCGGGGTGTCGAAGTCGGGCTCTCCCGCGCACATACTGCAGATGTCAAGCCCCTGTGCTTTGAGATCCTTGGCCTTGGCGGTGATCGCCAGTGTGGCGGACGGGGTCATGTAGCACATTGTTCCCTTGGCGGACTGCAAATCTCTCATCTTTCCGGTTCCTTCTGCTGTGAAATATGGTTGCAAAATAGCATGTACGACTGCAATCATACGGCCATAATATAGCTTAAAAATAGTTAAAGACAAGTGCAAGAAACGCGTTTTTTGAATAAATTACCACTTTTTTTTGTGGATTTAACCGGTTCGATCGACGTCGCCGAAATGCTTCGCGGCCAAACAGTTTCCCGATCCCGCCGGCAAACCGCTCAGTTGCCGGCGCTGATGATCCGCTGCTGACCGCGAAGAACCGCGATTTCACGCCGCCAGAAGCCGTCGCTTCCCCAGTCCGGATACCGTTCGCGGAAATTGCAGTCGTCGCGCTGCCGGGCGCACCAGTCGAGATAATGGATCATCCGCATCGCGCGCAGCGGCTCGATGCGCTGAAATTCCAGCTCCGGAAGTTCGCGGAATTCGCGGTAACCGCCGGCAATGAGATCCCACTCGCGGCGGCACTCGACAGCGTAGCCGGGCAACAGCAGCCAGAGATCCTGAACCGGCGGCCCGGCCATCATATCGTCGAAGTCGATCAGCATCAGGCCCTCGTCGGGCCGCTGCAGAATATTGTTGCCATGGCAGTCGCCGTGAAGCCGGATCACTTCGGACTCTTCGCCGTAAGCATCGAGAATCGCCCGGTAGAGCGAGGTCAACGTGTCCTCCAGCGAACGCTCGACCGCCGGTCCGGCGTACCCGCCGTCGAGCAAATTGGCAATCTGACCGGCGGTGCTGCGGCGGGGGTCGAGCCGCGGCCGGAAGGTGCTCCGGCGCTGCGCCCCCACGCCGTGAAGCCGACCGAGCAGTCGCCCGAGCCGGCGAAAATCCTCGTCTTCGAGAATCTCAAAAGGCCGCCCCCAGCGTTTGGGAAAAGCGGCGAACCAGATGCCGTTGCCGGTCTCGCGCAACGAGCCGCCGCCGGGAAAGCGCAGCGGCGCAACCACCGGAATTTCGGCGGATCGGCAGTCATAGGTGAAAAGTTGCTCCTCCAGCAGCGCCCCGCGTTCCCAGCGGCCGGGGCGGTAGAACTTGAGAATAACCCGGTCGCCAAATTCGTTTTCGAGCTCGTAGACCCGGTTGATGTAGCTCGGGCGCGGCAACACCATGCCGGAAAAACGGCAGCCGAAAGCCTGTTCGGCTTCGGCGATGATGAGATCCGGGAGCAGGTCGTCAAAGGTGGGCGCGCAGCTCACCGGACCCACCACGTTTTGTGAAGGTTGTAGCCGGTGTCGCGCCACTCTTTGGTGGCTTCGATTTTATTTTTGCCCCAGGCGACCAGATACCAGGCGATGATCCTCTGGTCTTTGATGCCGTCGAGTTTGAATTCTGCGCTTTCGGTGCCGCCGAGACCGCCGCGCTGGTTGGGCCGGCCGAGCTGGTTGCGGTCGTCGTCGTGGAGCAGCGGGCGGTCGAGCGAAGTGACTTTTTCGAGCATTTTGGCTTCATCGTAGGCATCGCGCATCGAGACTTTGCCCTTGGACGACGACGAGAAGCTGTAGAAGCCGCGCTCGCCGCTGCTGCCGCTGGTCAGCACGAACAAATATAAATAGGGTTCACGGATGCCGGATTTCTGGTTCTGGCCCGGCTTGCGCATGGTATCGTAACTGATGGTGAAGACGCTTGAGGATTTCTTGCCCTTGCTGGTCTCATAACCGGTTGCCGGACACTTCTCGGTGCCGAGCCGGATCGAGTATTCGGCCGTACTGTCTTCAAATTCGCCGCCGCTTCGAATGTCGGTGTCGTAGTATTTGACTAGGCTTGAAATCGGAATGGTCTCGGTGCCGCTGTTGATTTTGATGGTGACCAGCTTGGCGTCGATGCTGACGATGGTGACTTTGGAGACGGTTCTCTCCTCGTTGTCACGGGTGCGGTAGATCAGGGTGCCGGCTTCGGCGGCGACGCCGCCCAGACAGACCAAAGCCGCGAAAAGCAGTAGTTTTCGGAACATAACTTACCTCCTCTCGTTCGCCGGAAAAGCGCAGATGATGGTGATGTTGTCGCGCCCGCCGCCGATCAGCGCGGTCCGCATCAGGGAATCCACCGCCATGCGCGGGGTTTCGGCGTTGCGAAGCGTTTGTTCGACCTTTTCGGGCTCGGTGTAGCGCGACAGACCGTCCGAACAGAGCATGTAGCGCGTTTCCGGGCGGCGGTCGTACACATTGATTTCGAGATCCAGCGACAGCCGCGGACCGACCGCGCGGGAAATCACGTTGTTGAGCAATACCGGATCGTGGGTGACCGGGGCATGGTTTTTCTGCATTTGCGAGAGCAAGGTGTGGTCCTCGGTCAAAAGCTTGCCGCCGGCCTGATCGGCGCTGTAGAGCCGGCTGTCGCCGGCGTGGGCGACCACCACTTTGTCAGGCATGAAAATCGCCGCGACCACGGTGCTGCCCATCGGCTGGGTATTGCGGTCGCGCCGGTTGCAGATAAAAAGCGAAATATTGATCCGCTGAATCTCATCGCAGAGAAAATCGCGCGCGCCCTCGACCGTCATTTCCCGGATCATCCGGTTCCGCCAGGCGATCAAAAGTTCGCTGCAGCAGACGAAGCTGGCAATATCGCCGTCGCGGTGCCCGCCGATGCCGTCGGCGACCACCGCAATGGCGGCATTGCCATCCTCATCGAGCGCATAGAAAAAACTGTCCTCGTTGCGTTCGCGAACCAGCCCCCGGTTGCTTTCGCCGGACATGATCAAATTTGCGGTATTGCTCACGCTATTCACTTCTCCGGTAAACGATGAACGGCGCTTCGAGATCTTTGCCGGCGAAGATGATCCGGTCGCCCGGGCGGGGCGGCAGCGGAACGCCGAAGTCGCGGAAAAACTCGAAACTGTTACATACGAAAATATATACTGCATCGGTGGATTTCGCCAACGAATTTTCAGGATATTTTACAATATTCGGATAAGCTTTGGGCAGCGTCCCGGCGCAGCGCAGTTGCGGATATGCTTTTTCCACGTAGCCGTAAGCCGGATCGGCGAACATCTGGGTGTAGGGCCACTTGGTCACCAGCGGCAACTCGCCGCAGTCGGCGGCCAGGCGGCGGCAGAGCTCGCGATCGAAGTCGAGCTGCTTAAGGAATTCGCGGCTGCGTTCCAGATATTCGCCTGAATAGCGGCGCGGCGGCGGCAGTTTGGGGTAAAAGCCGCCGTTGGCGAAAAGAAGGCCGGTCAGCAGCAGCGCCGCCCCCGCCGCCGGAGCCCGCCGCCGGGGAAGCGAGAGCGCCAGCGCCAGGTAGAGCGGCATGACCGCAAAGGCGGTGTAGCGCGGCAGCGGCACCGAATAAAGAAAATAACTCGCCCAGAAGCCGCCAAGGAGCAGGAGCAAAAAGAGTTTGAACAAATCAAGCTCGCCCGGCCGCTTGCGCCGCCGCAGGAGTTTCACGAGATGGCCGAGCGTCAGCAGCGCAAGCGCCGCAAGGAGGACTGCAATGATGGGGAAATAGTAATAAAAGTGTTCTTTGATTTTGAGCGCAAGCAGCTTCAGGAACGCGCCCCCCGCCGCCCCCTGTTCGGCGCCGTCGGAGTCGAGCGCGAGCAGGATGCCGCCGAGCACTGCGAGCCCCAGCGCGGCAGCGCCGAGCGCGAGCAATTCCCGGCGTTTTTCCGGAGCAAATGCGGCGCGGACAAGGAAAAAGAAGAGCAGTGCCGCCGCCGGGATCACGGCGACAAGTTTAACCGCCCCGATCAGGATTAGTGCGAGAAGGGCGAGCCGGTACTTTTTCCGGGCGGTCCAGTAGACCAGCAGTGCGCCGGTCAGCACCAGCGGCGGTTCCTGCCCGAGCGCCGCCCCCTGCGCCGCCAGCACCGGTTCGGCGAGCATCGCGAAGCCCCAGAGATAGGCGGTTCGCGCGTCGAACCGGAAATAGAGGAGAAGCCGTATTGCCAGCGCCGCCGCTCCGGCGAGACAACCGAGATTGAAGAGGTGACCGAGGAACCGTACCGTTTCCGGGGTGAAGAGCATGTACCCGAGCGCGTAGACAAAAGGCAGCACGTTCCAGCGGTAGACCAGTGAACCGCCCTGCCAGAAGTTGCCGGACTTGGCGAGTTCGGCATAGCTCATGCCGTTGCGGCTGAGCTGGAGCGCTTGGTGGTGCAAGCCGAGGATATCGTCCCAGAACGGCGGATTGCGGAGAATCCCGGCGTTGACGGCGAGCAGGGCCGCGAAGAGGACGAGAGCGATCACGGGCAATTTTTTCATGGGCACTTTCCGGTTTAACTTCATACCATAGCGCCGGAAAGGCGATTGTGCAAGGTGCGACAGCTGAAAAAACTACGGTTGCATGAGTTCGAGAAGCTGCTGCAAGCGGCGTCCCTGGCGGTAGTTGGCGGGAAGCGGCCGTTGCCGTTCCCAAGCGTCGAGCACTTGGTGAAAAGTGTCGGCCAGCCGGAATACCGCCCCCTCCCCGGCATCGGTCCGGCCATCGGCATAAATGGCGTAACGTCCGCGCTGATATGACGCATACCCCCGCGTACCGGTAACCTCGAGCGTGAAATCCTCGTTGTCAATCCGGTATGGCAAGCGCCCGACCTCGATATTGATCACCGCTCCGCGGCCGGTTCTGATCGCGGCCACGCCGCAGTCCTCCGCTCCGACCGCCCGGTATTCCGGATAAAAGTGGGCGCGTTTCCGGTAAAAACTTTCCACCGCGTCAAACTCCAGCATTTCGAGCACCGTCATCAGCGCGTGGGAGCCGATGGTCGCCAGTTCGGCGCCGGGATTCTCCTCAATCCAGCGCGGATTCGGCTGGAAGCCGGGAAATATCCCGCCCATGAAGTTGAGTCGGACGTTGACGGCCAGAATTTCACCGAGTCGATTGCTCCGGACTGCTTCGATGACTTTCGCCACTCCCGGCCGGTTCCAGTACCCGGCGAGCACAAAGAGATCGTTTTCATCGGCGAGCGCCGCATCGACGGCCGCCAGATCCGCGACGGTCATCGCCAGCGGTTTGTCGGTCACCGCCTTTTTGCCGTGCCGCAGCGCCGCGGCGAGGTATTGCGGCTTGAACCGGGGCGCGGTCATCACCGAGACGATGTCGATTTCCCGATCCTCAAAAATTTCCTCCGGTGAGGCGGCGAGTGTCACCCCCTCGCGGGTACTCCAGGCGGTCAATTCGTCGTTCAGCGCTTCGCCCCAGCAATGGTCGCCGAGTTCGGGGCCGGCGTAAATTTTGCGGATAACCGCGCGTTTGGTGGCGGCGAGTTCGCGCTCCAGGCTGTGACAACCCCGGACGCCGAATCCGATGACTCCGATCTGATGTATTTTCATGATGCTCTCTTTCTTTACAGCAGGATTTCTTTGCCGTTTGCGGCGCTTTCGGCAGCGGCCAGCAGCGCTTCGGTGAGTTTCAACGATCCGGCGATGCCGGGGGAACGCCCGATGCCGCTTTTGAGTTGCATGGCGAAGTCTTCGATGCCGATGGCGAAGGAGTCGACGGCGGGGTCGTCCGGGGCGAAGACTGCGGGCAAGAGCGGCACCGTCCGCCCGGCGGAGTCGCTCCGGGTATAAAGTTTGATTTCATTGGAGCCGTATTCGACGCGGATTTCTCCCTCGGTGCCGATGAAACTGCGCTTGATGCCGCCGGGAAGTCCGTCGCCCAGCAGCATGGTGTTGTATTCGAGCCGGACGTCGCAGCCGTCGAAATCATAAAAGGCGGAGCAGTAATTGTCGCCTTCACCGAGGAACTCCGGCCGCCCCTCGGCATTGCGGGCGGCAAAGGCGCGGACGCTAACGGGCATCCGGCCGCAGAGGAAAGCCATTTCGTCGAGGTAATGCAATCCGTTGTGCATCCAGACCCCGCCGGACGCGGCGGAGAAATAGAAACTGGCCGGATTGGCGATCGGGAACCGCCGCCCGCGGTATTGCAGCGACAGCATCCTGACTTCGCCGATCGCGCCCGCGTCGATCAGCGACTTGATGGTGCGCACCAGCGGCGTGGCGCGGTTGTTGAGCATGATCTTGAGCCGGCCGGGATAACGACCGGCGGCTTCGGCGAGGAGGGCAAGCTCCGGGCGCGACAAACAGGGGGGCTTCTGCAACAGCACCGCTTTTCCGGCGGCCAGCGCGGCCAGCGCCTGACGGCAGTGGAACTGGTCCGGAGTGGCGATCTGAACCATCTCGATTGCGGGATCGGCCAACACCTCTTCGAGCGAACGGCAGGCCCGCAGCCGGTACCGGGCGGCGTATTCAAGGACGCCTTCGCAGAGGTCCGCCAGCGCGACCAGTTCGACGGACGGAGCCAACAGCGAAGCGGGCAAATGGTGGTTGGTGGCGATGTTGGGCGCGCCCGCGCCGATGATCGCGCTGGTGATCCGGGTTTGCTTCATGATGCGGACTCCTTGCATAATCGGGATTTTCTTTTTATTATAATCGAATTTTTCGGCAAAAACAATGGCCGACAGCACTTATTCCATCAATAAATTTTTCCATTTTTTTTGAATTGACCCTTGACAATCGAACCGGTTCGATATATAATTAAACCAGCTTTGTCGAACCGGTTCGATGTACATAAAAAGGAAACTCAGGAGGTTGCCTGCGATGAAACGCGTCACCATCAATGATATTGCCAGATTAAGCGGCGTGTCAAAAGCCACTGTTTCCGAGGTCATCAACAATGATCCGAAGTCGCGGGTCAGTCCCGAGACTTTTGCAAAAGTGAAAAAAGTGATCGATGAATGCGGTTATCAGCCGCTGCAGCAGGCCCAGGCGATGAGCAACGGGCGAACCCGGCACATCGGACTCTTGATCTCCTCGTCGGCGATGCTCGGTTTCGCCAACAGCTATTTCGGCACCATCCTGGCCGGGGTGGAGAATGCCTGCAGCGCGCGCAATTATTATTGCACGGTCAGCTTGTTCAATCTCGCCAGGCTGCGAAATTTCCTGGCCCCGCAGAATCTCCGCCGCCGCAACGTCGATGCGCTGATCGTCGCCGGCGAGATCGCTTCCGAGGAATTTCTGCTGGCGATGGGGATTCCGGTGGCGATCCTCGGGTACTGTCATCACGAGGAATTCTACCGGATCGACCGCGGCAACTCGCCGCTGGGCGCGTTCCGGCATCTGGCCGAACTCGGGCACCGGGAGCTGCTGCTGCCCTATTTCGCCGAAGCGGAACGGCTTGAAACCGAGGCGATTCTCAAAGAATTCAACCGGACCGCCAAACGCCCGCTCAACGGACACTTCTCCAATTCGTTTCTCGACATCGGCGACCTGCGGCGCGGGCGCGAACTCTGCAACGAGGTCTTCATTCACAAATACAACGGCTGTACGGCGATGATCGCCAACGACCAGATCTGCTCGGGCTTCATGCAGCAATTGGTCACCCTCGGCCGCAAATGTCCGGACGACTTCAGCATCGTCTCGCGCGACGACACTCCGCTATGCGAATGGAATTCAATTCCGATCACCGCCTGTGGCGGCGACGTTTTCGAATACGGCCGGGCTGCGGCCAACCTGATGATCGATCTGCTCGACCAGACCGCCGATCCGGCTTGCCGGGAAATCAAACTGCCAACTCCCCCGGAACTCATTGTCCGCCATAGTACTTGCCGAATTTAAACCAAGCAATTATGAAAGGGATTCCGTTATGAAGAGGCACTCTTTTACGCTGATTGAATTGCTGGTGGTCATCGCGATCATCGCCATTTTGGCCTCGATGCTGCTGCCGGCTCTGAACCGTGCGCGGGAGAAAGGTAAAGCCATCAGTTGCATGAGCAATCTCAAGCAGGTTGGCACCTATCAGGCGATGTACGCGACGACATATGAAGATTATCTCGCATTCTGGAGCGGTTATGTCTCATCCAACTACATCCAGTGGGGAGAGACGCTCAAAAATACCTTTCACGAGAGCAAAGTGGATACGCTTTTCTGCCCGGTCACTTTCACCGATACCACTTACAAGGATCTCAGCTACAAAAAATACGAATCCACTTACGCGATGTTTCAGAGCAACAACGATCAGACCGTCGGCGCCTCCAATGCCGCCAATGAATGGGACCGCTTCACAGTGATGACCGGCAATGTCGGCGGTTACAACCGGCAGGTTTTTTTCCGCCTCAACCGCTTTGATTTTCCGTCAAAATTCGTGCTTCACGGTGACTCGTGGCATTCGACCCGGCAGAAACTGGCCGGCAACTATTTTTACAACCGCACCGGCATCGACAACGCTAAGCCCGGCGGACTGCTTGAACGGCACAGCGGGAAGATCAATCTGAATTTCATTGACGGACACTGCGAGTCGAATTCAGGCATTGCGCTCAATCAGTTTGACCGGGTGAAACATACTTCTGTCGTT
>JBFWIO010000063.1:0-10930 GCA_050255955.1 Victivallaceae bacterium | reverse complement strand
GAATAGCGAATGGTTTTTTGCCTCGGCACTGCTAATTGTTTGTCCTTCATCTCACACCTTTCTTTTTCGAGAAAAGTGTTACCGATTTTTTGAAAAACTCAACTCAATTTCTCACCGCTTAGCACAGTTTGCTGTTGCGTCAGGCGTTGTCATTGTGTCGCAGTATTGTCATTGAGTCTATGCGTTTTGAAGCGGCCTTTTTTGAAGCGGTGCGTTCATTGTTGACCAAAATCCTCGGCCCCGAAAAAATCTCCTTCAAGGAAATCAACGCCCGGATCAATGCGCTGTTGCAACAAAGCATTCACAGCCAGGGCGTGATCAATTTGTTTTCGGATGTCAAACAGGAGTTCTCGCTGTTTGATCCCAAGTTTCTCGCCGAAATCGCCCGGATGAAAGAAAAGAATCTGGCCCTCGAACTGTTGCGCAAACTGATCGCCGAGCAAGTTTCACTCTATCGCCGTTCCAATGTGGTGAAATCCGAAAAGTTCTCCGAACTCTTGCAGCGGGCGATGAATGCTTATTTGAACGGTATGCTCACCAATGAACAAGTTATCGAAGAACTGCTCGCCATGGCCAAAGAGATGACAATGGCGCATACACAGGAAAATTCGCTGGGCCTCTCACCCGAAGAAGTGGCATTTTACGATGCCCTCACCAAACCGCAGGCAGTGAAAGATTTCTACGATAACGAACAATTGCTTCTCATTACCCGCGAACTGACCGATACGTTGAGACAAAATCGGGTTATCGACTGGCAGCAAAAAGAGTCCGCCCGCGCCGGAATGCGTCGCTTGATCAAACGCCTGCTGAAGAAATACAAATATCCGCCGGAAGGTCAGGAAGAAGCTCTCGTCATCGTCATGAAACAATGTGAAATGTGGGCGGATAACGCCCTTTGATTGAAATCACCAAAGCATTTTGCGGCCGAAAGCTTCTTGTTTCCGCAAAATTGATCCGCAAAAATCTTTTCCCGGTCGATGCAATGAATCTTCCGCCGGGAGCCGGAAACCGTCATGTCCCCCCTCCAGGCGGCATATCCCCGATTGGGGCTTTCCTGCGTAGATAACATGGCGTTGAGACGCCGTTTATCTTCAAAAATCCCAAACCATTTCGCCGTGTTCTCACCCCCTTTCCCCGCCCGGTTGCGCTGCTGTCTCCGAAGGAGACAATTAAGCTTGGCTCAGGCGGGAAGTCGCCGTCGGTTCGGGACTTATACAAAAATTGTTCTATCATGGCCGCGGTTTTACAATTTATGTATATTCAACGTCGAGAAAATTCCGGATCAATACTTCTTAATCTCTTTCCATGAAGATATTACAATCTATCAAAAAAGTTGGCACGATTGGTGCTTGGTGACAAAAAATCAGTTTTTCGGGCTTTGTATTGAAAACAAAAAGAAAGGAACCGGTTCAGAACCATTTCTTCTCCGCATCCGTTGCGCCATGTTCCAGTCCCATCGGCACCAAAACAAGGAATCAGGGAGTATGATCAAGCTTGTACGATTCAGAAAGTATGTGACGCCGGCCCTCCTGGCCGTCCTCGTCTTCGGCGGCATCGCGCTCAGCGCCGCCGAAGCCCCCGCCGCCGGTGCCGCCCCGGTTGCGGCCGCCGCCCCCGCCGCTGAAATCAATACCGGAGACACCGCCTGGGTGCTCACCTCGTCGGCCCTCGTGCTGATGATGACCATCCCCGGCCTCGCCCTCTTCTACGGCGGGCTCGTTCGCCGCAAAAACGTGCTCTCCGTCCTCATGCAGTGCTTCTTCATCACCGGCATGGTCAGCATCTTCTGGGTGGTTCTCGGCTACAGCCTCGCCTTTGGCCCCGACGTCGGCGGCAAAGGGCTCATCGGCGGCCTCCAGTGGGCCTTTCTCACCGGCGTCGGCCTCACCCCTGACAGCTTCTACGGCACTACCGTGCCGCATCAGGCCTTTATGATCTTCCAGTGCATGTTCGCCGTAATCACCCCGGCGCTGATCGCCGGAGCCTTCGCCGAACGCATGAAGTTCGCCGGGTTCTGCGTCTTCTCGCTGCTCTGGGTCGCGCTGGTCTACGCCCCCGTCGCCCACTGGGTCTGGGCCAAAGGCGGCATCCTCGGCGCCGAAGGCACCCTCGACTTCGCCGGCGGCACCGTCGTTCATATCAACGCCGGAATGGCCGCTCTCGCCGCCGCGCTCGTGCTCGGCAAGCGCAAAGGCTATCCCAACAAGATCTCCCCGCCACATAACCTCCCCTTCGCCGTGATCGGCGCGTCGCTCTTGTGGGTCGGCTGGTTCGGCTTCAACGCCGGCAGCGCCCTCTCCGCCAACGGGATCGCCGCCAACGCCTTCGTCGTCACCCACATCGCCGCCGCCACCGCGGCCGTCACCTGGGCGCTGATCGACTGGATCGTCAACAAACACGCCACCGTCCTCGGCACCATCACCGGCGCAGTCGGCGGCCTGGTCGCGATCACCCCCGCCGCCGGCTTCGTCAGCATCACCGGCGCCCTGGCGATCGGCGCCGGCGTCTCGGCGATCTGCTACTTCTTCGTCGCCTATCTCAAGCCCAAATTCGGGTATGACGATTCGCTTGACGCCTTTGGCGTGCACGGCGTCGGCGGGATCTGGGGTGCGCTCGCGACCGGCCTCTTCGCCACCAAAGCGGTCAACGCGGCGGGCAACGACGGGCTCTTCTACGGCAACCCCGGCTTGTTCCTGATCCAGCTCAAAGCAACGGTGATTTCGATCATCTTCGCTTTTGTGATGTCGGTGGTTCTGCTCAAACTGGTGGATTTCCTGATCGGGCTGCGCGTTACCGAGCAGAGCGAACGCATCGGGCTCGACCTGACCGAACATCGCGAATCCGGCTATACCATTCTGGAATAAAGGAGTTTCCCATGAAATACATCATCGCCATCATTCAGCCCGACCGGCTCGACGACGTGCTCGACAATCTGTCGGCCAAGGAAATCCACCTGGTCACCGTCTCCAACGTAATGGGCCGCGGCCGCCAGAAAGGCGTACCGACCATCTACCGCAGCCACAAGGAAGCCGGAAGCCTGCTGCGCAAAGTCAAACTCGAAATCGCCGTCAACGACCAGTTCATCGACGCCGCGGTCGACGCGATCATTACCGGCGCCCGGACCGGCGAAATCGGCGACGGCAAAATCTTCATCCTCGACATCGAGGACTGCATCCGGATCCGCACCCGCGAATCCGGCAACGAAGCGATCGGTTGACCTGCATGTTGCATGAAAAGACTGACGATTTGAGCAAAGTCTTTTAGAATCAACAAGATGCAAACACCGCAGACGATAACAAGTTATCGACGAGGATTTTGCGTTTTGGTGAGCTAAAAGGATTGCTCAAATCCCAGTCGGCTTCGTGCAATATGCAGGTTAGCCCCGGCCTCCCCAAACGCCGGAATCTCCACGCCGGAAAGACGCAAGTCCTTCCGGCATTTTTTTTATCGCGCCTCCCCCCAATCCCCCCGCCCGCCCTCCGCTTGCCGGACAACAGGAAACCAAAACTTTTTTCATTTTTTTCTCTTTTGCATCTTGACATTGCGGGCAAATTGTTATATAATGTTTATGTATTGAAAACTCACTACGACAATGTTTCCTGATTTCAACAAACCGGAATGGAGGTTGCGTATGAAGAAAGAGTATTCCGCAAGCATGTTTACCCTGATCGAGCTCCTGGTGGTGATTGCGATTATCGCCATCCTCGCCTCGATGCTGCTGCCGAGTCTCAACAAGGCGCGGGAAACCGCGAGGTCGGCTTCGTGCAAAAACAACCTCCGCCAGCAGGGCTTCGGGCTGGTACAGTACACCACCGACTACAATGACTACCTCACCGTCGGTTACGAAACCGCGCTCGGCTGGTACTATGCCAACACCTTTTACCAGATCATGCCGTACATCGGCGCGGACAAGACCATGGCCAAAACGCCGAACGTATCGAGCACCAAGTACTATCGCAACAAAATGTTCCTCTGTCCGTCCTCGACCTGGGACACGGGTTCCCACAGCATCGCCATATCCTACGGCACCAACCGGGCGATGGCGGACAACTTCTTCGCCTATATTTCGACCGCTTCGGACGCTTCGGGGTCGTCCTATCGCGGCAAGATCAAAAAAATCAATATGGAAGTCAAGCGTCCGTCGCGGACCTTCGCCATCTCCGACGCCAGCCGGGTCAACTTCATCCCCAACGATACCTACGCGGGGTGGAACAACACTGCGCTGGTCGCCGCCATCTCCGACCTCCAGAAAGACGTCAACGCCGAAGCCCGGCTGCGTCACGGACAGGCCATCAACATGACCTTTTTCGACGGCCACGTCGATTCCCGCCGGGTCTTCGGCCGCAACGGCCAGCTTACGGCCGATCCCGAATTTTATGAACTGTGCACCGGCCGGGTGCCGTAATTCCACGTTTCACTCAAGGGCGTCGCCGTCCCGGGAAATTCGCCCCCGGCAACTTGAAATTGCGAAATCCCGGATTATACTAATAGGATGAAATCTCAAGTAAAAAAAATGGAAAACGAAAAGCTCATCGCCTATTTGCAGGCGATGATCGCCGGAGGGCAATATGCCGCCGGCGACCGGTTGCCGCCGTTGCGGAAACTGGCCGAGCAATTCGAGTTGTCCAATTGCGCCGCCCACCGGGCGATCAAACAGCTCTGCGAACAAGGACTGCTGGAGTTGCGCCAGGGCGCCGGCACCTTTGTCCGCGGCGGCGAAATAACCACCGGCAACCGCAAAACCCTCTCGGTGATGATCTGGGACCAGACGTTGACCCAGAGCTATTGCGCCTATGCCCTCCACGGCATGCAGGAAGAGGCCATTGCCAACGGCTGGCAGCTCAAAATCTACTTTGCCCAGTACGATAAAGTCAATCCCGTACTGGCCGCCGCCACCGATTTCTGGAATTGCGACGCGGCCGCTTTTCTCGGCTGCTATGACTTTGCGGATCTTGAATCTTTAACTTTTCCGTGCCCCTGCGTCGGGCTGGAGATGCACCGGATGGTCGGCGGCGTCTTTTCGATCGTGGCAATCGACCCCTACGCCGCCGCCGAGCAGGCGATCCGGCACTTCCGCCGGAATAGAGTCAAACACGTTCAGATTGTCTATCAGGAGGTGCCGGTGCACAAGGTCCGCGCCGAAGTCTTCCGCGAAAGTTGGCAACCGTACGGCAGCAGCAATCTGATCCTCCGCGAAAACTACTATTGCGCGCCGGTCCCCGGACTCGACCCGGACGGCGCGGCCTTTTTCACCAGCGGCTCGGCATATAACTACGCCGCCCGCGAGCTGAGGCAGGCCACCGGCCGCATCCTTGCCAAAAACCCGAATATCCTGACGGTTGACGGCAAGTCGCTGCTGTTCCCGTCATACGAACCCTCCAATACCCTGATGATCGACTGGCGGCGCGCCGGAACCGGCGTTTTCGACGAATGCGTCCGCCGCGCCACCAATCCCGGCAGCGCCGCCCGCCGGATCTCGATCTACCCCCGGCTGATCATGCACCGGTTCTGAGCGGGTATGCTCAACGCTTTGCGTAAACCGTATTTTTACCGGCTCCCAGCTTGCGAATGACCCCCGCGTCAAGGAGTGACTTCAACGTTTTCTCGACCATAGCCACGCTGATATCGGGGCAAAACGCCAGAATTTCCCGTTTGGCGAACGCTCCGGGTTTCTGCTCAAAAAACATGCGGATGCGCTCCGCCTTGGTCGGATTCGCCGCAAGGAGATGGCCGACGCGATCCTCAAACTCGCGGCAACTTTTCAGTATAATACCAAGATAATAACAGATGAACGGCCGATAGTCTCCCCGGGCCTCTCCCCAATTGAGCGAACTTGCCTGGAGCATCTCATAATATGTCTGCTTCGATTTCTCGATAAACATCTCTATACTGATGTATTTGCCGACCAGATAACCGGCTTGGTACAGCAATAGCAACGTCAGCAAGCGACTCATCCGCCCATTGCCGTCATCAAAGGGGTGGATAGAGAGAAAATCGAAAACAAAAATACCGCTCAGCAACAGAGGATCGTGGCGTCCCGAATCAACCGCGTGCCGGTAGGCGGAACAGAGGCGGCTCATCGCTTCCGGGGTTTCCATCGCGGACAGCGGCTTAAAGCGGATTCGCCGCTTTCCGGAAGGGTCGGTTTCGGAAATCACTTTATCGCCGTTTTTCCAATGCCCGCCAATGCCGGGGGCGAGATACGAATAAAGATCGCGATGAAGCTGAAGTATCAGATTGGGCGTCACCGGCAGATGCGGATAGTGCTCATGAATCGTAGCAAGCACGTCACGATACCCGGCGATTTCCCGCTCGCTCCGGGTACGCGGCTCAACCGTCTGCTCGACCAGCGCCTTCAAACGGGCATCGGAGGTAAAAATACCCTCGATCCGATTGGACGCATCAGTACTTTGAATCAATGCCACATCAAGCAGAGCATGCAGAATATCCTGCCGGGCTGAAAGATACAGCACCTGTCTGCCACGATGCTCGTGAATGGCGGAAAGTTGCCCGCTGATTTCCGGCGTCAGCAACGTCGCCGGCAGCTCGTCATAGTCGAAATCACGCATCTTGGCGCCTCCTTGGCGGGATCTGCCCATAGTATAATTCATTCTGCCTACTTTGCCAAGCAAAATATGCAGTATCTTGCAGGAATAGGCCGAATCGCCAACGCCGCGCCGAATGCCGGGTCTGATTTCCGGACAAAAAAAAGAACCGGCATTGCTGCCGGTTCCTGATTTAGCGGGACAGTGCTCAGTCGAGCTTGAGCTCGGAGAGCGCGGCGCTGTTGAAAACTTCGCCCATGTCCACCATCGAATCGCCCGGTTTGAGGGCGGCGGTGTACTCTTCTTCGGCCGCCTTGAGGTCGGCTTCGGTGAAGCTTTCGCTGACCGCCTTGATCGAAAGACCGATCCGGCGTTCGTCGGTGTCAACCTTGATCACGCGGGCTTCGACTTCGTCGCCGACCGAGAGAACGTCCTTGACCTTCTCAACATGGTCGCGGCTGAGCTGCGAAATGTGGATCAGGCCGTCGATCTTGTTCGAAAGTTCGACGAACGCGCCGAAAGCGGCGATCTTGGTGACTTTGCCCTTGACCACGTCGCCCACTTTGTAGAGGGTGCCGATTTCGGCCCACGGGTCGGTTTCGGCCTGCTTGAGACCGAGCGAAATGCGCTGCTGCTCGGGATTGATGTCGAGGATGATCGCTTCGACTTCCATGCCCGGCTTGAGGATTTCGTTGGGATTGTTGATCTTGCGGGTCCAGCTCATGTCGGAGACGTGGATCATGCCGTCGATGTCGTTTTCGATTTCGACGAATGCGCCGTAGCTGGTCATGTTGCGGACCTTGCCCTTGATGCGGCGGCCGACCGGATATTTCTCGGCCAGGACTTCCCACGGATTGCGCTCTTTCTGACGCAGGCCGAGGGAGATCTTGCGGCTTTCGCGGTCGATGTCGAGGATGACCGCTTCGACGGTCTCGCCGACCTGGACGACGTCGCCGGCTTTGGCGATGCGCTTGGTCCAGCTCATTTCGGAGACGTGGATCAGGCCTTCGACGCCGCTTTCGATTTCGACGAATGCGCCGTAGGGCATGATATTGACCACGCGGCCGGTGATCTTGGCGCCGACCGGGTACTTGGCGACGATGTCGTCCCACGGATTGGCGCTCTTCTGCTTGAGACCGAGCGAAACGCGTTCCTTGACGTCGTCGATGCTGAGGATCATGACCTCAATCGGCTGACCGACTTCGAGGACTTCGGACGGATGGGAGATGCGGCCCCACGAAATGTCGGTGATGTGGAGGAGACCGTCGACGCCGCCGAGGTCGATGAACGCGCCGAAATCGGTGATGTTCTTGACCGTGCCCTGACGCAGTTCGCCGACCGCCATGGTCTTCAGGAGCGAGCTGCGGCGTTCGCGCATCGATTCTTCGAGGAGTTCGCGGCGGGAAACCACGATGTTGCGGCGTTCGAGGTTGATCTTGATGATCTTGACGTCGAATTCCTTGCCGATATAGTCATCCATATTGCGGACGGGGCCGATGTCGAGCTGCGAGCCCGGCAGGAAGGCCGGGAAGCCCTCAACGTCAACCATGATGCCGCCCTTGACGCGATGGCGCATGAAGCCCTTGGTGACGTAGCCTTCGCCGTATTCGGTGGTGATTTTGTTCCAGGCCTTGATCGAGTAGGCTTTTTCCAAACTGATGCTCGGCATGTTGTGTTCGTTCTCGATTTCTTCGAGGAGAACATCAATTTTGTCGCCGATTTTGGCGTCTTCGAACTTCAGGAATTCGGAGGCCGGGACGAAGCCCTCGGCCTTGTAGCCGATGTCAACCAGTGCGCCGTCCTGGCGCTTGGCGACGATCACGCCTTCGCGAATTTTGCCCTTGGTGAATTCATTGTTGGTGCCGCCGCCGGCGAGGAGTTCTTCCATCGAGGGCATTGAGGAGAGGTCGACGAAGCTGCCGCCGTCCACGAGTTTGGTTTCATCCGCCATGTTGTTTTGTTTTTTCCGGTTGATTGAACATTTGTAACGACCCGGACCGATCGCATAGGGGCGAAAAGTCCGCACATCTTATTACTATAACGGCGGTTTGCGATATTGCAAATAAAAAAAGGCGGTTTTTGCGAAACCGCCCGGAAAAAACCGCCGAAGCGGTGGTAATTATTTGGCGATGGAGAAGTAATAGAGGCTGTTGGCCTTGGTGGTGTCGCGCATCGGCTTGCCGTCCCAGAGCTCCTGGTTGCGCATGTTGGAGGAGTGGCCGTCGGCCCACGAAATCCCCATCGAATTGCGGTCGTCGTGGCGGCCGTCAATCCAGGCGCGGCTGGTCGAGTAGATCAAGGTCGCCTGGTTGTTGCTGGACAGCTTGTCCGAGCTTTCGCCGACCACCAGCGTTTCGGTGGGCTTGCGGATGTGGTTGGGCTTGCAGAACATCGGAGGCGTGCGGATGTAGCCGATGGTGCCGGCTTCGCCGAAGTTGTAGCCGTAGCCGCCGGCGACCTGGAACACGGTCGGCGCGATCACCGTGGTCATCGCTTCGTTGATCCAGTTGGGACAGCGGAAGACGCCGCTCGACATGCGGTCGCGCCGGGACTGGGCCTGAATGTTCTTGTCAACGCCGATATAGGGCATGATCTGGGCTTTCCAGCTGGCGAAGCCCCAGGAAACGTTATCGACCTTGGCGTTGATTTGCGGCATGTAGTCGCAGTCGGCGGCGTACATTGCGACACCCTGGCCGATCTGGCGCTGGTTGGCGAGGCAGTTGCTCTTTTTGGCGGCTTCGCGTGCCTTGTTGAGGGCGGGCAGCAGCATTCCGGCGAGGATCGCGATGATCGCGACCACGACCAGAAGCTCGATCAGGGTGAATGATTTCTTCATGACGACATTCCTTTCTTGGGATACGGGTTCTATGGAAAAAGCGACTTGCTTCAAGACTGTTTCTTGCGGGTCAGATGGCCGGCAAGATAAACGCGGCGTGGCGGACGGAGCGGGTTCTCCAGCCGGGCGATCACCTCCTCGAAAACGGTCCGCCCGATCCATTTCCAGTCGGCGGCAATCGTCGGGACCGAGGAGAAATCTTTCATCAGCAGACTTTTGCCGTCTACTGAAAGAACGCAGAAGCGGTCCGCCAGTTCGGCGTTTCCGTTTTCAGTCCGGTACTGGCGGTTGAGAATTTCATACAGGTGGTCGGAGGTGAAAAAGTGGCCGCAGCCTTCGACGTAGCGGCAGAGGCTCAAGTCGGGTATTGAGGAATAGGTTTCGACGATATCGGCGATGGTGCCGCCCGCCCGTCGCCAGAGGGCTTCAAAAACTTTGGCGCGGTGCCAGTAGACGGAGCGGTAATCGGTGAAGATGCGGACTTCTGAGATGCCGTGTTTTTTGAAGTAGGCGACGGCTTGGGAGGCGGTGTTGACCGGGTCGATTTCGACTACAGAGATGCGGCCGTCGAAGTCGCCGAACTGCATGATGGCGGCGGTGGGGACTTCGGCGTGGAAGGGGTTGGGGAAGGAGTCGAATTCGCGGAGCAAGATCATCGCGTCGCAGCCGACATCGGGACCGGCGGGGATGGGGGTCAATGCGGTCATCACCGGGATGGAACGCAGGGAGTAGCCGAGATCGTCGGCCATTTTGCGGATGGCGCCGATGGCGGTGTAGACGAAGCCCTGGTCGAACTCGTTGAAATCGGGGTATTGGGAGATGAGGCCGACGACGCCGCGGCCTTTGCCGGCGGGGTGGTCGGTGCCGGTGCGGCGGACGAAGATGCCGCGGCTGGGGCGTTTTTCGAGCAAGCCGGAGCGGCAGAGGTAATCGATGCCGTTGAGGGTGGTGCCGTAGCAGAGGTTGAACTTGTGCATCAGGGCGCGGATCGAGGGCAGCCGGGAGCCGGGCGGATAGACGCCGGTGAGGATCTGCGTTTGCAGAAACTCGACCAGTTCGAGTGCCGCTTCGGGGCGGTTGGGAAGTGATGTATGATGCGCCATGGTTATTTGAAAATCCCGGTTGATTGCTTTCAATATTATAGTTGAAAATTGGTTTCAAAGCCAGACTGATTGATCAGAAACGGCGATCAAACCGATCAAACCGATCAAAAAGCGCCTCGTCAATGGCACCCGCGACAACGGAGCGGCGGGAGCCCAAGCCGCCCTGCGGCCGCGGTTTCCAAAGGGCGCGGAGCCCTTTGGCGGTGTGCGAGGTGAAACCTCGCCGTTCCCGCTCCGGGCGAAGCCCCAGCCGAGAGAGGCGGAACGAGTTCCGCCGCTGAGCCCGGCCCGAGCTCCGACGCCGCAGGTGTCGGAGCGACCGGCCGCGCGAGCGCCCACCCCAAGAGCCCTTTGTACGAAACCGATCCATTCCGATTATGGAATATCAGACCAGTCGCGGACGCTGGCGCGGCCGGTCGCTCCGGACGCATTCGCGTCCTCCGCTC
>JBFWIO010000062.1:0-10964 GCA_050255955.1 Victivallaceae bacterium | reverse complement strand
AGAAAACGAAAAACTGCAGCGTGTAGTACGCCGTCAAATCCTTGAGTCCGGTCGCCGGTTGCACGGGTTCGGCACTGCTCATTTTTTACTCCTTACTGGTAGTACATGGAGGGAAAGGTGCCCCGCACCGATTCCCCGGTCGGAATGTCGAGCGCGGCGGCGTGGTCGGCGAGCCCCCAGCGGCGGCTGAAAGGCCAGAATACGACGAACGCCCTGCCGACGATGTTGCGGCGCGGCACCGGACCGAAAATCCGGCTGTCGGCACTGAATTTGGTATTATCGCCGAGCATGAAGTAATGATCATCGGGGACCGTGTACTCCTCCTCCGGCGTCCGGAGGTAGAAACTGATGTTCCCCTCCCCCGGTGAATTGGCATGGCCCTGATAACCGCCCTTGCCGCTGTA
The DNA here is from genome assembly GCA_050255955.1 of Victivallaceae bacterium. Classification (GTDB taxonomy): domain Bacteria; phylum Verrucomicrobiota; class Lentisphaeria; order Victivallales; family Victivallaceae; genus JAVBUI01. The sequence goes on along the minus strand of JBFWIO010000062.1, from coordinate 10,560 downwards.
GAGACGGTCGAACTTGGCGGAGAATTCGGTGATCTTGCGGAATTCCTTTTCGCCTTTGGGCCGGACATACAAAGTGCGATCGACGATTTTCAACGTGTCTCCGGGCAAACCGGCCAGTCGCTTGATGTAGTAATAACCCGAGAGGTCCATGAGTTTTCGCCCGTCGCCGGAAACCAGGCCCTCGGTGTTGAAAACAGTGACGTCGCCGCGATGAAGCCCGGTCAGGTGAAAGCCGACCCGGTCGACGAAGAGATGATCCCCCTGAGACAGGAAACCGTCGCAGAGTTTGGTCCCGGCTTTATACAGGACATAAGGCGAAAGCCCGGAGTACTCCAGCACCTTGGCCGGTTCCCCCGGCAGCCGGTAGGTACGTCCGGCAATGTCGAATGATGTGGAGTCAAAGAGGAAGTTGCCGGTGCGTTTGAGACTGTCGGGATTGACCATGCCGTCCTTGTCCACCACCACTTTGGCCGGACGGGCGCTGAAAAGCAGGCCATCGACCGGCGCCGGGAGCTTCCCGAGCAGCGGATTGGAGGAGTTTTCGCGCTCCATAAAGTGAATGCCGTAAAGCGTCGGCTGCATGCTGCTGGTCGGAATCTTGAACGGTTGAAAAAAGAGCCCCCGGATGCCGAACGCCACCGCCATCGCCACCGCGATGATGTCGAGCCATTCACGCAGCGCCGAATGCGGCAAAGGCGGCACAATCCGGCCGTAACGCTCCGGCGCGCCGGCGATGAAACGGGCGGTGCCGTCGGCAGTTTTGAGCGCTTCATTCGCTTCGGCGATCAGCGCCGAGAGCTCGTCCTTCTGCTTTTCGCCAAGGATATCGTCGTCGGCATGACGGCGGGAGACAAGGGCGTCGCGGAACTTGACCAAATCCCGACACCGGCGACGTTTTTGCCAGAATGAAAACAAGATATTACTCCTTGTCGCCCGCCCGGAGCACCGCCACAAAGGCCTCCTGCGGGATATTGACCTGACCGATCAGCTTCATCCGTTTTTTGCCCTCTTTCTGTTTTTCGAGGAGCTTGCGTTTGCGGGTGATGTCGCCGCCGTAGCACTTGGCGAGCACGTTCTTGCGCAACTGGCGGATGGTTTCGCGGGCGACCACCTTGCCGCCGATCGCGGCCTGGATGGCGATCTGGAACATCTGCTGCGGGATCACATCTTTGAGCCGCTCCGCGATCTGGTGCCCGCGCGCCGGGGCCATGTCGACGTGAACGATCGAGGCAAAGGCGTCAACCGGGTCGCCGTTGACCAGAATGTCGAGCTTGACCAGTTTGCCCGGCTGGTAGCCGGCGGGCTCGTAGTCCATGCTGCCGTAGCCGCGGGTGATCGATTTGAGCTTGTCGTGAAAGTCGATCAGAATTTCGTGCATCGGCAACTGGGCGGTGATGATCACATGGTGCGCGTCAACCGAGTCGGTCGAGGTGCAGATGCCGCGCTTGTTCATCACCAGATTCATCACATCGCCGATATAATCGGTCGGCATCATCAGCTTGGCCTGGATCATCGGCTCCTCGATGTAATCGATCGCCGAGGGATCGGGCAGATAAACCGGGTTGTCAACCCGCACCATTTCACCGGATTTGAGGTAGACATGGTAAATCACGCTGGGATAGGTGGCGATGATGTCCATATTGTATTCGCGCCGCAGCCGCTCCTGGATGATCTCCATGTGAAGCAATCCGAGGAAGCCGCAGCGGAAGCCGAAGCCGAGCGCCGCCGAACTCTCCGCCTGATAGAAGAAAGCGGCGTCATTGAGCTGGAGCTTGGCCATGCTCGCTTTGAGTTGGTCGTAATCGGCGGTGTCGATCGGGTAGATGCCGCTGAACACCATCGGCCGGATCTCCTGAAAACCGGGCAACGGCTCGGCGCAGGGGTCGGTGACATTGGTGACGGTGTCGCCGATGCGGGTGTCGGACGGACTCTTGATATTGGGGATGAGGTAACCGACCGACCCCGCGGTAAGCTCGGCGGCGGCCCGCATTTCGGGTCCGAAAAACCCGACTTCCTTGATTTCGCTCTCAAGGTTGTTGCTGAAGAGCCGCACCCGTGAGCCGCGCTTGAAAGTGCCGCGCCGGACCCGGACGTAGGTGACCACCCCGCGATAAGGGTCGTAAGTCGAGTCAAAAATCAGCGCACACGAGCCCGGGGTATCGTCGGGGGCGGGCGGCGGACAGCGGTTGATGATCGCCTCCAGCAGCGCCGGCACGCCTTCGCCGGTTTTGCCGCTGACGCAGAGGGCCTCTTCACGCGGAATGGCGAGCACTTCCTCCATCTGCTCCAGACACAAATTGACGTCGGAAGCGGGCAAATCGATCTTGTTGATCACCGGAATGATTTTGAGTTTCTGGCGAAAGGCGAGCGTGGCGTTGGCCACGGTCTGGGCCTGAATGCCCTGGGTGGCGTCGATCAAGAGTAGCGCGCCTTCGCAGGCCCCGAGCGAACGGCTGACTTCGTAGGTGAAGTCAACGTGTCCGGGGGTGTCGATGAGATTAAGTTCATAGGTTTCGCCGTCGGCGGCGGTGTGAATCATGCGCACGGGGTGCGACTTGATGGTGATGCCGCGCTCGCGTTCGAGATCCATGCCGTCGAGCAACTGCTCCTGGAGGTCGCGTTTGGCGACGGTATTGGTATACTCAAGCAGCCGGTCGGCCAGCGTCGATTTGCCGTGGTCGATATGGGCGATGATGCAAAAATTCCGGATCAGATGAAGTTCAGCCATGTAAATTCCGCGCTATCTGTCAAAGGTTTTGGTACAATCCAATAATATAACCGGTAATATAGCACGTTAATCGCTGAAAATCAAGGGGGCCTCTAAAAACCGGCTTGAGTTGAACAATAGCGAATTGCGATTCGGAGCCATGATTTTGCGTGCTCCCGGCTACCGGAGATAAACAGGTGCGCGCAAAGTCGCGGATACGGATGCAAGACGCATTTTTCAGCCAAGTTTCCGGTTTTTGGAGGTACCCTCAAACGTATTGGGTCGGATCCGGCACTCCGGCCTCGGCGAATCCGGCGATCCGCAGCGCGCAACTGGCGCAGCGGCCGCATGAACGCCCCTCCGCATCGGGGTGGTAGCAGCTGGTGGTGAGGCGGTAATCGACACCGAGCGCGATCCCGGCGCGGATGATTTCGCTCTTGGTCAGATTCTGCAAAGGGGCGTGGATTTCGTATTTCCAATTTTCATCGACCGCCGAAGTTCCAAGCCGGGCGGTTTCGGCGAAAGAACTGATGAAGGCGGGACGGCAGTCGGGATAGCCGGAATAATCGACGCTGTTGACGCCGATGAAAATATCGCGCGATTCCAGCACTTCGGCCCAGGCGGTGGCAAAGGAGAGGAAAATCAGGTTGCGGGCGGGCACATAAGTAGCCGGAATGCCGTGCGAATCGGCGGCGTCGGGCACCGCGATGGCGTCATCGGTCAGCGCCGAACCGCCCCATGAGCGAAGATTGATTTCCATCACCAGATGGCGCGCTCCGGCGGCGGCGGCGACCTTGCGCGCGGCTTCAAGCTCGCAGGAGTGACGCTGTCCGTAGTCGAAACTCAGCGCATAGGGCTCGAACCCCTCCGCTTTGGCCATCGCCAGCACCGTGGCGGAATCCAGTCCGCCGCTCAGCAAAATCACCGCTTTTTTCTTCATTACATAACCGCCTATTCAGTATTAAGGAACTGCCTTGCGCACATTCCACACACGGGAAGCGAGGCGAAGCCGAGCCCCGCAGACGCTAACGAGGGAACTGCCGAAGCTGTGCTTCGGCAGCTGAAGGCGAAAACTCGCCGAAGCCGAGAGCAGTCGAGGAGTAAGGGCGGCGTAAGCCGTCCCGCCGCGAACCTTACCTCGGCCTCGAATTACCCTCAAGCTCCATACGCGGCCAAGCGCGGGGGGCAAGGGGGAAGCGCGCCTCCCCCCTCCCGGTGCCGGACGCGTTCATAAAAGCCAAAGGCAAAAAAAACGCCAACAGATACCATCAAACCCCGCTCGTGTCCGGTCCCCAGATGATCTTGTGGAGCTGGATTTGCATCCGCCCCGGCAAGCGGTCGGCGATGATCCACGAAGCGAGTTCGGCGAAATCGACCGCGCCCCAGACCGGGCTGTAGAGAATATTCGCGGTCTGTTTTGCAATATCAAAACGTTCAAGCACCTCGCGCGCCGCTTGGTAATCCTCACGGCTGCCGATCACGAACTTGACTTCATCGCGTCCGTTGAGCCGCCGGAAATTCTCCGGCAGCATCCGTTGTGCCATGCCGCTTGACGGCAGCTTGTAATCGACGATCCGGATCACCCCGGGAGGAACCCGGTCGAGCGGCAGCGAGCCGTTGGTTTCGAGCGCCACTTCCAATCCGGCGGCGAGGAGTGCTTCGAGAAGCTCAATTGAATCCGCTTGCGCAAGCGGTTCACCGCCGGTTACTTCGACAAAGTTCGCACCGGACGCGACCGCTTCGGCCACGATCTCGGCGACGGAACGTACGCACCCCGCGTCGAACGGCTTCGCCGCCGGCGTATCGCAGTAAGAGCAGTCGAGGTTGCACCCCGCCAGCCGCACAAAGAAGCAGAGCCGTCCGGCATGGGTGGACTCACCCTGCAAGCTCACAAATGTCTCAACAATACGCACAAATTCACTCTTCAAAGTAGGTTGCGCAACTGCTGTCCGACTCGGCCACCTTGATCGCCTGAACCTTGACATTGCCGTCGTTGATGCGATCGGCGAGTTTGCGGTAGAGCACCATGGCGATATTTTCGCTGGTCGGATTGAGCTTGGCGAAGTCGGGATGGTCATTGAGAAAGGCATGGTCGTAACCGGCCAGCAGCGCATCGAGCTCGCTTTTGAGTTTCTTGAAATCGACGCCGATACCGATCGCATCGAGCTCTTTGGCCCGCAGCACCGCGGTGATCAGATAGTTGTGCCCGTGCAGATTGCAGCAGGCTCCGTCATAACCGCGCAGGCGGTGGGCGGAGGCGATGGAGCGGCGGATTTCAAGTTCAAACATGGATAATCCTCAGGCGTTGCGAAGCGCTTCAAGCAGTTTGACCTTGCTCTGGACGCCGACGAACTGGTTGACGACCTGACCGTCCTTGAGAATGAACAGCGCCGGGATGTTGCGGACGGCGAAACGGCCGGCAATATCCTTGCTGTCTTCGACGTTGACCTTGGCGATCTTGATCGCGGGCCCGACTTCGGCGGCCAGCTGTTCGAGCACCGGCAGCATCATTTTGCAAGGACCGCACCAGGTGGCCCAGAAGTCGATTAATACCACACCGCTCTTGGTGGCGGCGTCAAAAGTTTCCGAATTCAGTTCAATTACAGCAGCGCTCATTTTTTCTACCTCGCGTTTTATGGTCTCCCCCGACCGGCGGCGCACTCCTCCTCACGCCACCGGAAACGTCACCCAAACAATACATCCGGGATCGGCAAAAAGCAAATCGGTTCAAAATTTTTCGCGCGGATTTCCCGGATCGGAATTTTTTTCAAAAAAACGCGATTTTCCTTATCTCAAAATGAAGTTGTCGCTTGCCTTTCCGCCAAAAGGATGTATGATAATACTATCCCGTTTCAGCAGGATCAACCACTTGCCGGAGACCGCAAAAAATGAAATTTATCTATATCGACCGCGATGGCAACCAGCAGGGGCCGGTCGATCAGACCGCAATTGAACGCGCCATCCGCAACGGCGAACTGAACGCCGACACGGCAGTACGCAACGCGATGCTGCGCGACTTCCGCACCATCCGTGAATTCGAGTGCTTCGAAGCGGTTCTTGCCGAGACCCCGGCGGCAAAAGCCGCCGCCGAGGCGATCCCCACCGACATCGGCGTTTTCACCCGGCTCTTGCGCGCCGCCGATCCCAGGGACCGCGGCACCGCCTTTGAGTACAAATTCGCACCGTATGACGTCAGCGCGACCCGGAGATGCTGTTCGGCATTGTTCGACATGCTGGTGCTCGGCGTGGTCGCCGCACTGCTTTTCGGATACACGTTCAAGCAGGCGACCGGCGGCAAAATCGTAACCGTTGAAGCGCCGCAGGACAACGCTGTCGCCGCCGCCGCGACGACTCCGGCTGAGCCCCCCGCGCCCGCCCCGCAGGCGGCAGCGGCCCCGGCTCCGGCCGAGCCCGTGGTCCGGAGCGGCGCCCCCGACACCCCCGGCGGCCGCGCCGCCCGGATGATCTCCAAAACGCTGGTCAAGGTCGAAGCCCTCAACGCCAGGCACAACGCCGATGTCGAGCGCGAAGTCGCGGCGCCGCCGTCCCCGTCTTCGCCCGTCGCCGCGCCGCCCGCCGCGACAACGCCCGCCGCTCCGGCCGCGGTCGATGCGTCCAAGCAAACCGGCGAGCGCGATGAAATCACCGAGCTTGCCGATAAATTCATCCCCAAAGAACTTCCGAAAGTCACGCTTCACAAAGCGACGTTGAACGATGACACGCTCGAAATGTACTTGAGCAACACCGAGCTTCTCAAGGTCAACCGGGCCGAGTTCCAGCATGCCTTCATCTTTCCGACGGTGCTGTTTTTGCTGCTGGTGCTGCTCTATTACAGTTTGTCGCTCGGCATTTTTGCCCAGACCATCGGGATGTGGTTCTGGGGTATTTTTCTTGCCAAAACCGATACCCGCGAAGTTTTTTTCCTGCGGGCGCTGGCCTATTCGGTGTTTCTGGTGCTCTTCGGCATCGTGATGATTCCGATGGTCAAATTCACCCGCCGTTCGCTGGCCGACTGGGTCTGCGGCGTGCGCCAGCTCAGTGTGGCCTCGGGTGGAGGAAAATAATAAAAACGTTTCAAAACCCCGCTTGCATTCCATTGTATCGCGTTGTAAGTTAATCTTATTCCTTAATAAAAATCCCAAAAACCGGAATCAAACGAGCCGATTTCAAAAGTATTTGCGGATGATGAAAAAATGATCGCCGATGGCCGACGCCGTCCGGCATTGAGCGGCTTTACCCTCAGAGGTAAAGCCCGATGTGTCGGACAAGCCGGACGCGGCGAGCGTTTTTCAGCGCCGCAAAGAGTTTTGAAATTGGCTCAAACAACACAAGGATTACAAACATGGCGACCAAGGCAATCTCCAACGACTCGCTGGCGATGGACAGCGGCAAAAAGGCTTACAAGGGCAAAAAACTGCGCGTGGCGATCATCGGCTGCGGCGGCATCTGCCAGACCCACATGGGTGCTTACGCCGACATTCCCGAAGTCGAAATCGTAGCGGCCTGCGACATCCTCCCCGAACGTCTGAAAGTGATGAAAGAAAAGTGGGGCGTCGCCGCCGGTTACAAGGATTGGAAGAAGATGCTCGCCGAAGTCAAGCCCGACGCGGTTGACATCTGCACCCCCAACGGCATTCACATGCAGCCCGCGATCGACGCCGCCAACGCCGGCTGTCACGTGATGGTCGAGAAGCCGATGGCGATGAATCCGGCCGAATGCGAAAAGATGATCGCCGCGGCCAAGAAGAACAAGGTCAAAATGGCGGTCGGTTTCCAGAACCGCTATCACGAATACACCCAGTTCCTGAAGCGCGCCAAAGATGCCGGTGAATTCGGCAAAGTCATGTTCGTCAAAGCGCAGGCGTTGCGCCGCCGCGGCATTCCGAACTGGGGCGTCTTCGGGCAGAAGGCGCTGCAGGGCGGCGGACCGATGATCGACATCGGTGTGCACATCGTCGAAACCAGCCACTACTTCATGGGTTCGCCGAAGCCGGTCGCGGCCTCCGGCAACGTCTGGACGTACATGGGCAACAAGCCGAGCGAAGTGACCTGCCCGTGGCCGAACTGGGACTTCAAGACCTACACCGTGGAAGATTTGGCAATCGGCCAGATCCGCTTTGAAGACGGCTCGATCATGCAGATCGAATCGTCCTTTGCGGCCCATATCGAGAAGAACGTTTTCAGCTTCACCGTGATCGGCGAAAAGGCCGGCGGCAGCTGGGATCCGCCGCGCATTTTCACCGACCGCGCGGGCACGATGGTCGACGTGGCCCCGAACTTCCTGCCGGAATGCGACTTCCCGCGGATGTTCAAGATCAAGCTCCAGAACTGGGTTGATGCGATCCTCAAGGGCACTGAGCTCACCGCCCCGGCCGAAGCCGGTCTGATGGTCCAGAAGATTCTGGACGGCATCTACCGCTCCGCCGAAGCGGGCAAGGAAGTCACGATCAAGTAATTTCCCAAACTTCCTCTCAGGGGACGTCGATCTCGGGATCGGCGTCCTCTTTTTTTGTTGCCGGTCCCGAGCCGCGCGGCAATCGGAGTGCGGCGTCAAAAACCGCCGCTTTGGGTGTATTTATCCCGAAAAAGCGAAAAAAAGCGTGTTTTTTTGTCGTTAATGCTTTGACTAAGGGGAAATTCGGAGTAAATTATAATATTATTGTTCAAGCCAATTTTTTGTCACATTCAGCAGTAAAGGAAAGAAAAATGACTAAGCGTGACCTCGTTGTCAAAATTGCAAAAGACACCGGCTTCATCCAAAACGACGTTGCCGTCGTCGTGCAGAAGACGCTCGATTATATCGCCGAAGACCTGATCGACGGAAACACCATTGAACTTCGCAACTTCGGCGTCTTCGAAATCAAGGTTCGCAAGAGCCGCAAGGGCCGCAACCCCAACCAGCCCAAAAACGAAGTGGTCATCCCCGAACGCACGGTAGTCAAATTCCGCGCCGGCAAAGAGCTCAAAGAAGCGGTTGAAAAGCTCAACCCCTCCCGCTTCAAATAAGTATCCCGGTTTTGCCAATGAACTGACTGACGCCTGACGATTCCCTTTCGTCGGGCGTTATTCTGTTTTTTATTCCGGCCGGAAACGGCGCGTAACAAATTTTGTTTTTTATCGAGCCGATTTCAAAAGTATTTGCGGATGATGAAAAAATGATCGCCGATGGCCGACGCCGTCCGGCATTGAGTGGCTTTACCCTCAGCGGTAAAGCCCGAAAGGTCGGATAAGCCGGACACGGTGAGCGTTTTTCAGCGCCGCAGAGAGTTTTGAAATTGGCGATAAAGAGCCGATTTCAAAAGTATTTGCGGATGATGAAAAAATGATCGCCGATGGCCGACGCCGTCCGGCATTGAGTGGCTTTACCCTCAGCGGTAAAGCCCGAAAGGTCGGATAAGCCGGACACGGTGAGCGTTTTTCAGCGCCGCAGAGAGTTTTGAAATTGGCGATATCAATTAAGTATTTTGCACAAAAAGAGTTGAAAAACTCCGACAAGCAATCCGAACAGGATGGGATGGCGATGGCGAATTCAGCACCGCCGCCGGGCACGGCGGACATCTTTCCGGAAGAGGCGAAGCGCTGGCGCGCACTGGAGCGTGCGGCGGCTGATGTCTTCGGCCGGTACAACTACGGCGAATTGCGAACGCCGGTTTTTGAGTACACCGAGGTCTTTCAACGCGGACTCGGCGACGATACCGAGGTTGTCCAAAAAGAAATGTACACCTTTCTCGATCGCGGCGGACGCAGTCTGACCCTGCGTCCCGAGGGCACTGCCGGAGTGATGCGCGCGCTTCTCAACACCGATGTGATGAACGGCGTCGAGCAGCGGGTCTTCTACTACGGCCCGATGTTCCGCGGGGAACGACCGAGCGCCGGCCGCCGCCGTCAGTTCCACCAGATCGGGGTCGAAAACGTCGGCCGGGTCGCCCCCGAACTCGATGCCGAATGCATCGCCATGCTGATGCACTTCCTCGACGAACTCGGCATCACCGGCGCTGAGCTCAAAATCAACACCCGCGGCGTCCAGAGCGACCGCCCCGCCGCCGCCGAAATGCTCAAAAGTTACTTCACGCCGTTCATCGGCACGATGTGCGAAGACTGCCAGAAACGGCTCGAACGCAACGTCTGGCGCATTCTTGACTGCAAACAGGAAGTCTGCCGCAAGATCGTCTCCGAGGCGCCCGATTATGTCGAATTCTTCAGCTCCGAATCACGCGAGTATTTCGACCGCGTGCTGGCCGCGCTCGACGCCCTCGGCGTCGCCTACACGGTCGATCGCGAGCTGGTTCGCGGGCTGGATTACTATGTCCATACCGTCTTTGAAATCACCCACAGCGGACTCGGAGCCCAGAGCGCGGTCGCCGGCGGCGGCCGCTACGAGCTCTATCTCCCCGGCCAGAGCCGTCCCGTTCAGGGCGTCGGTTTCGCCGCCGGGATGGAGCGGCTGCTGATGGTTCAGGACGCCCTCGGCGTCGGCACCGCGGTCGAAACCAAAGCGCCGTTCTTCCTCGTCGCCCTCGGCGAAGAGGCCCGGCTGGCCAATCTGACGCTGGCCGCCAAGCTCCGGCGCGCCGGATTGCCGGTCGCGCTCGAAGTCGAATCCAAATCGATGAAAGCACAGATGCGCAGCGCCAACCGGTTCAACGCCGCGACCGCGCTGATCCGCGGCGACGAGGAGCTCGCCCGCAACGTCGTTTTGGTCAAAAACATGGCTGACGGCGAACAGCAGGAAGTTGAACTCGATCAGTTGGTCGGGTTTTTGAAAACCATTTAATCCAGAGAAACAAAATATGTCGAACACCCTCAAACTGAAAAACCTGATCTTCATCGGCGCGCCCGGCTGCGGCAAAGGC
>JBFWIO010000061.1:0-10969 GCA_050255955.1 Victivallaceae bacterium | reverse complement strand
CCGATTACACCCGCCCCGGGGTGACGTCACGCCCGGAGGAGGCACGCCGGATGCTGGACGAACTCGCCGCCGGAGGACTTCCCGAGGCGATGCGCGAACTTGCCGCACTGGATTTGATGCTGCCTCCCGACAAGCGCGACCCGGCCAAATGCGCCGCCGCGGTCGCTTTGCTGCAAAAAGCGGTCGATGCCGGTGACGCCGGGGCGATGCGCATGCTGGCCGACTGTTACTACGGCGGCATCGGAATCGGGCAGGATCAGGCGAAAATGCTTGAATTGCTGAACCGGGCCGCCGCCGTCGGCGACACCGAGGCAATCGGAAAACTCGCTTTCTGCTATGAAAACGGCGTCGGTGTCGAACTCGACGAAGCCGAAGCGCTCAAACTTTATACCCGTGCCGCCGAGGGGCGGTTGCCGATGGCGCTGGCGAAACTCGGCGATTACTTCTTTTTTGGTCGCGGCGTGGAGCAGAATGTGCCTAAAGCGGTCGAGTACTATCAGGCGGCGGCCGAAGCCCGCAACGCCTACGGAATGTACCGGCTTGGCCGGCTTTATGAGGACGGCATCGGCGTTGACCGCAGTCCGGAAAAGGCGTTCAACTGCTTTCAGCGCGCCGCCGCCGACGGCGAACCGGCGGCCCAGCTCAAACTCGGACAGCTTTACCGGGACGGCGTCGGGGTTATAGCCGATCCGGGCGCGGCGGCTTACTGGTTCCGCCGGGCGATGGACCGGGGGAACGTGGCGGCCATGCGCGAGTATGCGCTCTGTTTGCTCGGCGGCAAGGGCGTAACGCGCAATGCCGTCACCGGACTTGAACTCCTGCGGCGGGCCGCCGAGGCTGGCGACCCGGAGGCGCGTAAATTGCTCGGCAAGTGATTGTCCGGAATCGCAGCATGAAGAATGCGGGAAATTGATCAATTGGTCGAATGGGTGAAACGTCAACTTGGATGTGGACTTGGCGTGGTTGTGATCCTGACGGCCGGCATCGGATTTTATCTGCTTGTCGCGGCAATTCTCCGGCGGCGATCGTGGCCGGCGATGCGGCGTTGTGCTAAAGTCCCGACGATCAGTCGGCCCGGCCCAATCTGGAACAGGCCCGGACTCTGCTCCGGCATTGAAATCCGTCCGGCTTGTGCGATTGTTCCTGACGGATTTCACGCTCGAGTTTCCGCCACGACCGGTGCGGCCCGTATTTTTTTGCTTAAAAAATGAGGCGCGGCGAGGGGAAATTACGAGTTCCCTTAATAAATGCGGTTTCTTTTCTCGATTTCACCATTTTTTGAGCTTGCAAATTGCTTTTCTCATGTTAAGTTAACCAAAATAAGGGGATATCGTGTCCGGTTGACGGTTGTTTCCGCCCGGCGGGATTGCGTCTTGAAGCGGGGCGGAATGCGGCTATGGATATGACCACAATTGTAAGCGTACCGGCGGCTGTCGCAGTGATCGCAACGCTATGGTTTCTGCATGCCGGACTGCTTCGCTTGCGTCTTTCCCGCGCTTACCGCGAATCCGCCCGCGGCTTCGAAACCAGCCGGACCCTTCTCGAACAAGCCGCCGCTATCGGCAAAGTCTACTACTTTGTGCTCGAACTCGAAAACAACACCATCGAGGCCAATACCCATCCCGGCATTCCGCGGATGCTGCCTACCGACGCCGTCGGACGCATGATCGATCCGGTCAAATGGGTGGTTGCCGAGGACGTCGGGCTTTTCAAAGCCGAACTCGGGCGGATGATGAACGGCGAGGTGGAGAAAATCGGTTTTTCCTACCGCGCCGGGATTGACGGGGTGATCCGCGACTGCGTGCTGTCGGCGATGCTCCTTGCTCCGGATCGCGGTCGCGGCCGCATCGCAGGGGTGATCCGGGATGTCACTGAGAGCGAACGTAATCTCGAAAGGCTCAAGGATTCGGACAATATGTTCCGGACGTTGCTCGAGCGTATGGCCATTCCGGTGGTGGTCAAGGATGTGGACAACGATTTCCGCTACCTGATCACCAATCGGGCGTTCTGCGATTTTTACGGTGCGCCGCGCGAGTCGATTCTGGGGCGCAACGACTTCGAGCTGGTTTCCGATCCGGCGATCGCCAAGTCGTTTTATCAGGACGATCTGGCCGCGCTTGAGAGCGATGAGATGTGCATCAACGAGCGGCCTTTCATTTCGCCCTCCGGCGGCTTGCGTTATGTGATGAATACCCGCGGCAAGGTCTTCCTCAGCAACGGACGGCGGCTGCTGATCGTTTTCGGCATCGACATTACCGAGCTCAAAAAAGCGCGGCTGGAGCGCGAGGAGCGCCAGGCGCTGCTGCAGGCGGTGCTCGACAACATCCCGGTCTCGGTGATGGTCAAGGACGTTGACGATGATTTTCGCTACTTGCTGTGGAACAAGTTCCAGGAGCAGCATTCCGGCGTCGAAGCTTCCCGGGTGATCGGCAAAAACGACTTCGAAGTCAGCTTCTGCGACCGGCAGGGCGACTATTTCCGGCAGACCGATCTTGACGCGGTGCTCAAAGGCTCGATCCGCTATGAGGAACGCTTGCAGACGCTCGATTCCCGCACGGTGTCCTTTCAGACGTTCAAGAAGGTGTTCAGCACGCCCTCCGGCAAGCAACTGATGCTGTCGCTTGCGACCGACATCACCCGGCAGCAGGAGTTTATCGAACAGCTCAATTCCTATGTCCGCTACGAAGAGATCACCAACCATTGCCTCGGCAATATCATTCTCGAACAGAACTTTGAACGCAACGTCGGCAATCTGCTTGAGAAAGTCGGCGGCGCGCTTGGCGCGGTGCGTGCGCTGGTGATTCATTACGGAGAGGATGCGAAAATCCGCGGCAAGACCTTTTTTGAATGGACCGCGGAGGGCGCCGAACCCGGCCCGGACAATCTGCATCAAACCAACGCCGGTGCGGTCCGGATCTGGGCTGAAACACTGCGGCGCGACCGGGACATTATTCTTCCCGATATCGAAGCGCTGCCGCAGGAATGGGACGCCGCCAAAGCGTTCTGGCGCCGCCGCCAGGTCAAGGCGGTGCTGTCGAGCGCCATTCACATTCACGATCAGTTATGGGGCGCGGTGGTGGTCGAGTTTGCCGAAACCAAAGGCCGTGAATTCGGTTCCGACATCCGGCTGCTTCACAATGCGGCGCGGATCTTCTCGATTGTCCGCGAACGCGAGCGCCGTTGCGAACTGGTCGCCGAAACCCGCATGCGGCAGCAGCAGATTTTTGAAAACGTCCTGCTGCCGATGGTGCTGCTTGATCTCGACGGGCTCATCGTGCTGGCCAACTCGGCGATCGGCAAAATCTGGCATACCGGCGTCGAAGACGCGATCGGCCGTCCCTGCCGGGATGTCCTCGGTCTCGACGAGTCGCCGATGGCCGCGAATCTGCTTACGCTGGTGATCGGGGATCTCAAACCGCACTCGGTGGAGTTGCGGGCGGGCGACCGCTTTCTGGTGGCCACCGCGCAGCCGATTTTCGACAGTGTCGGCAAGCTTGTCAACGTGCTGCTGCTTTTTGTTGACGTAACCGAGTCCAATGCCGACAAGCAGCACCTGATCGCCGCGATGGAGGCCGCCAAGGTGGCCAACCGCGCCAAGAGCATTTTCCTCGCCACCATGAGCCACGAAATCCGGACTCCGCTCAACGCGGTGATCGGCTTCAGCGAACTCCTCAAAAATGAATCGCTGCCGGTGGAACAGCGCCGCGAATACGTCGAGTCGATCCATCATGCGGGTAGTTCGCTGCTGCAGTTGATCAACGACATTCTCGATCTGTCGCGCCTGGAGGCCGAACAGCTCGAACTCGCCCCGCAGATGGGACGGCTCTCGGCGCTGTGTGATGAAATCAGCTCGATCTTCAGGATCGGCGCCAAGCGCAAGAATCTCGGTTTTTCGCTCGACTGTCCGGAGCGGATGCCGAACCTCTTTCTCGACATGCCGCGTTTGCGCCAGGTGTTGTTCAACATTGTCGGCAACGCGATCAAATTCACCGACCGCGGTTCGGTCACGGTGAGAGTCTTCTTTTCCCCGCGCAATCACCGCACCGGGCGGCTGCGGATCGATGTGACCGATACCGGCGTCGGCATTGCCGAAGAGTTCAAGGCGCGGATTTTCGACCCGTTCGTCCAGCAGACCGACGGTCGGGGCCGCCGGCTCCAGGACGGTTCCGGGCTGGGTCTGTCGATTTCCAAGCGGTTGATCGAGCGGATGAACGGAGCGCTTTCGTTTGTCAGCACCGCCGGGGAGGGCAGTTGTTTTACGATCGAGCTCGGCGAAGTGGTCTACGAAGAGGAACGGACGTTACCCGAACCGGAACCGGTGCCGTGCGATTTTCACTCCGAACGGGTGCTGAAAATTTTGCTCGTCGATGATATGGTGTTGAATCTCAAGGTGCTCGCGCTGATGCTGAAAAGCCTCAATTGCGAATGCGTCCTCGCCGGTTCCGGCGAACAGGCGCTCGCGTTGTTGGAGGAGCAGACTTTTGACCTGATTTTGACCGACTTGTGGATGCCGGAAATGGACGGCGAGCAGTTGACCCGGGAAATCCGCCGTCGCCATGGCGACGGCAAACACCGGATTATCGCGGTGACTGCCGATACCGAGGCCCATAACAACTTTGAAACCAAAATCTTCGATCGGGTTTTGCTGAAGCCGGTCTCCAAAGAGAAACTCCGTCCGCTGCTCGCCGAAACCGCCGAGGCGCTCAACGCCGGAACCATCTCCGAACGTTGAGCGGAGCGGAATTACGCCTCAAGCGCAGACAGCAGCGCGCCGGCGATTTGGAATTTGCGGCCGCTGAAAGGCAAAATAAGATAGAGCCGGTCGCCGCCGGCGAGGATTTCCCGCGCCAGCGAGGTGGCCATGGCAAGCGAAGTCGCTTCGGGGTCGGCGCTGGTTTCCAATGCGTCAATCGTCTCGTCGTCGATGCGGACGCCGGGGATCAGGCCGTTGCGGAGGTTCCGCGCCTGCTTGGCTCCGGTCAAGGGCAGCACTCCGGCGAAAAGTTTCAGCTCCTTCGGCACCAGTTGCCGCAATTCCGCCAGCTGTGGCAGCGAAAAAATCGGCTGGGTGAAGACCCACTCCGCTCCGGCTTCGGCTTTGCGCTCAAGCCACTGCCGCGACGCGGCCGGATTGTTGCCGGGGGCAAAGGCGCAGGCGCGCACGAACGGCATCGCTTCCGGCAACTGCTGGTCATTGAGCATCTCCCCCCGTCCCAGCCGCTCCAAAAGGCGCAACAGATCCGCCGAGTTGGCAAGGTCGCCGACCCGGCTCGACAGCCGTCCAAAGGGCCCCAGCATCGGCGAGTCGCCGCTGATGGCCAGCACCGCTTCGACCCCGAGTGAGCGCGCGCCGAAGAGATCGGCATAAACTTTGCACAAATTGCGGTTGCCGCAGGACATGTGGAGCATCACCGGGTTGTCGAAGCGCTGTTTGAGCAACGCCGCCGCCGCCATCGGATCGCAGCCGGGGTTGCCGGTCGGACAATCGGGGATGGTGAAGAGCATCCGGTGCTGTCGGCGGAGCGTCTCGACTTCGGCGAAAATTTTACGGTAATCGCCACCCGCCGGAAAGCGCAGTTCAAGCGCGATCCGGGGGGGATCTGTCCGCAGCGGATTGACCGGAATTTCCGGCGCGGCGACCGCCGCCGGAGGGGCGGTGCGGACATTCCGGCGGTAACTTTTGATTTCGCGACCGCGGCAGCGTTCGGCAAGCAGCTGCATCTGGGCGGGTTCCATGCCGCAGCAGCCGGAGATCACCGAAACGCCGAAATTGAGCCATTTTTCCGCTTCGATCTGAAGCACGGCGTCGGGGAGGTTGTAGTGGAGGACTCCGCGCGTCAGCTCCGGCGTTCCCGCATTGGGGGCGACGTAGAATTTCGCCCCCTCAAAGTTCTCTGCGAAAAGCTGGAGCAGCGCGGTAATCTGAAACGGCGCGCCGCAGTTGCACCCGACCGCGGTCGCCCCCGCTTCCAGCGCATTCTCCAGCAGCCGCAGTGCGGTTGCATGACTGTGACGCGGAAAAAAGCGGTTGGCGTTGAGCGAAAAAATGAAGGGAAGCCCGGTCTTGTTGACCGCCGTCAACGCCGCCGCCGCTTCGCGTCCGGCGGAGAAGGTTTCGAGGAGGAAACCACTGATTTTGCCGGTTTCGGCGAGCAACTCCGCCTCTTCGGCGTAGATCGCTTCGAGTTCGCCTTGCTCCGCCGCGCCGCGCAAGTCGGCGGGGCCGAGCGACGCCAGCACCGGAACGTCCAGCGCCGCCGCCGCCTCGACCGCACCCAGGTTGATTTCGCGGAAAGCATCGCCGAGCCCGGCTTGCTCCAGCGCATGCCGGTTGGCGGCAAAGGTGTTGGTGGTGATGAAGTCCGCCCCGAGCGCGAGGTATTCGCGATAGAGTTTCTGCAGCGTCTCCCGCCCCGCCGGGGTCGGATTGAGGGTCTCGACGCAGGCGGTGCAATGCGACAGCATGGTCCCGATCGGCCCGGGGCCGAGCAGGACTTGCGAACCGATTACAAACGGTTTTGTGGAATTCAGATTTTCCATCCGTCAAACGCTCCTTCGTGATAGAGCGAGACGAAGTCAAGGGCGTAAAAGTCCTCGCCCGAAACCACTTTGTACGCCGCCGCCACCGCCGGATCGGCGGGGTCGAGCTTGAGCGCCATTTCCGGCGTGGTGCTGACCGGGTCGATCAGGGCGCCGTTGCAGCCCGCCTCAATGGCGCGGCGGAGAAACACCAGATTGATCAGTCGCCGCAGCGGCAGGCCAAAAGAGGCATTGCTGAGCCCCGGCGCGAAGCGGACGGCGTCGCCAAAGGCGGCGCGGCATTCCTTGAGGAGTTCAAAAAATTGTTCGCCGCCGGACGGTTCGACCGAGAGCGGAAAGACCAGGGGATCAAGCAGAATGTCATTGGCGGCAATGCCGCGTCCGACGAGTTCCCCCCACAGTTCCTTGAGGTTGGCAAGCCTTGTTCCCAAATCGGTCTCCATCGCCTCGCGGCCGCTTGCCGAAGCGATCACCCGGCAGTGGTGGTTGGCGGCGAAGTCGAACATCTCGGGCTTTTTGAGACTCAGCGAATTGATCAGGACCGGCGTGCCGGACGGGAAAGCGCATTCGACCCCGGTGCACAAAGTCTCGGGCGACGAGGAGTCGATGCTGAGCGGGATTTTTTCGCCCGCGCCGAGGGTGGCTTCGACCAGGATTTCCATCGCTTTTTCCTGTTCGGCGGGGGAGCTTGAATACTCATCGACGTTGAGGTCGAGATAGGCCGCCCCGGCCGCCAGTTGGCGGCGCGCCGCACTGCGGATGAAGTCGAAGCCTGCCGGGTTGCCGGAGCGGATGAGGAAAATCGCCAGTGCCACTTGCTTGAGCTGACCTTGTTTCGCCGCCGGCGAGAAGTCGAGAAATTCCGGAATCACCGGCATCGTGCGTGAGGCGCCGTTTTCGTCGGTGTAATGAAAACGGTTGTCGCGGACATGTTTGCCGTCGAGGCGGACCAGGCGGCTGCAGTGGAGGTTTTCTCCGATCATTTCAAAGTTCATCGCGTTGTCTCCTTGTTAAGGGTTCGGCCGGTTCGGGCGGCCGGGTGGCGGGAAAGTTCCCGCGTTTCGCCGGGAATCGCCCCGGCTTGATTTGGTTTGAGGACCAGCCGGTGCCTGGCCCGGTAGATGAAATACCCCGAGCGGTCGGCGCTCACAGAGAGTCCGGCGGGGAGGTCGGGTCGGGTCAATTCGGCGCGCACCACCTCGGGGTGATCGGCGGCGTTGACGATCCACTCCCGCACTTCGGGGGTGGCCGCAGTGTAAAAATAGACGCCGGCGGCCATTCCCGGTCCGCGTTTCGGCAAGGTGAATTTCCCCAGCGCGACTTCGATTACCCCGCGCAGATAGTCGTAACCGGTCGAGAGCCCGACCAGGTCCGAGCCGATGAAGTCGCCGCCCATGCGGGCGCCGATTTCGGTGACGTAAATCTTGCGGTCGCGGGTAATCAGGAGCTCGGCATGCGAAGCCCCGCAGCGAATTTCCAGCGCGGTCAGCGCGGGGCGGACTTGCCGCGCCGCCTCCGCCAGCACCGCGCGGGGCAGTTTCGACGGCTGGTGGTGGGCGAGTTCGACGTAATGCGGCGCGCCGGTGGTGGTTTTGTCGGTCACGGCAAGCATGTGATAGTCGCCGCCAAAGGAAATTCCCTCGATGCTGATTTCGATGCCCTCGATGAACTCCTCGACTATCGCCTGATGACACAGCGAGGCTTCGAGCGCGGCGGGGAGGGCGGTGCGCAACTCCGCTTCGTTCTCGACCCGGCTTACCGCGAGGCTGCCGGAGCGGTCGCAGGGTTTGACGATCAAAGGATAGCGCAAGGCGGCGGTCGCTTCGGCAATGTCGTCGCCGCTTCGCAACAGCGCGTAGCGCGGGCAGTTGACGCCGCCTGCCGAGAGCGCCTGGCGCATCGCAAATTTGTGGGTGCTCAAATACGCCGAGCGGCAACTGTTGGCGCTGAGATGCAAGGCTTCGGCGACGAAGCTTACGGTAGGAACCGCGATGTCGCTGGCGATGCTGGCGATGCCGTCGATGTTCTCGCGGCGGCAGACATCGAGGATGCCTTCTTTGTCGAGGGTCGAGAGCGGGAAGAAGCGATCCGCCGCCGCCGCCGCGACCGCGCCCTCGGGCCAGGCGAAGACCAGTGTTTCGAGATTCATCGCGCGTGCTTTCTCGACCAGCGGGAGCTGCATATTGGAGGCGCCGATGATCGCCAGTTTTTTCCTGGCCGCTTTCATCGCCGCACCATTTGGAGATGTAATTGAAAGCCGGTCAAAGACGCACCTCAGAATTTCTCGCCGGCGCGGAAACAGGCGGTTTGGTGATCGCCGTCGCCGGCAAGCTGTGGCAATTCGTGTTTGCAACGTTCAAGTACCAGCGGGCAGCGGGGATGAAAGGGACACCCCGCGGGGGGGGCCAGCGGCGACGGCACATCGCCTTGGAGGACGATGCGGTGGTGATTTGCGGGCCGTTCCAGCATTGGCGCCGCCGACAAGAGCGAACGGGTATAGGGGTGGCGCGGCGCGGCGCAAAGTTCGCGCGCCGGTCCGGACTCGACCACGTGTCCGAGGTACATCACCAGAATCCGTGAGCTGATATGCTCGACCACCGCGAGGTCGTGGGCGATGAAGAGGAACGCGGTATCGGTTTGAGTTCGAAGTTCGTCAAGGAGATTGATGATCTGGGCCTGGACGCTGACGTCGAGCGCCGAAACCGGCTCGTCGGCGACGATCAGCGCGGGCTCGGTGGCCAGCGCGCGGGCGATGCCGATGCGCTGGCGCTGGCCGCCGCTGAACTGGTGCGGGTAGCGTTCGAGCTGGCTCGGGTCGAGCCCGACCATGGTCAGGAGTTCGCCGGCGCGGGCCCGCCGTCCGGCGGCGTCAAGTCCCGAGTGGAGCCGCAGCACTTCATCGAGTGCGGCGAGGATGGTCAAGCGCGGATTGAGTGAGCCGTAGGGGTCCTGGAAGATCATCTGGAACTCTTTGCGTTTGCGCCGCAAGGTTTCACCGGAGAGGGTGGCGAGGTCGATGCCGTTAAGGACGATGCGTCCGGCGGTCGGTTTTTCCAGCCGGACGATGGCGCGGCCGAGGGAACTCTTGCCGCAACCGGATTCGCCGACGAGTCCGACAATTTCGCCGCGTTTGATGCTGAAGCTGACGTCATCGACTGCGCGCACGAAGCGTTTGGGCCCGAAAAGTCCGCCGCGGACCGGGTAATAAACTTTCAGGTTTTCGACTTCGAGCAGCGGAGCGTCCATCAATCGTCTTCTCCGTCAAAATTAATTTTTTCCTCGATGATCGCCAGCGGCCGGTTTTTGACCTGCGTCCAGATTGCGCCGAGGTATTCGCCGATGATGCCGATGAAAATCAGCTGGACGGCCGAAAAGAAGAAGAGTCCGATCACCAGCGGAGCGAGTCCGAGCGAGAAAGTTTTCCAGTAGGCCAGTTTGTAAACAAAGTAGCCGAGGGCGATCAAGAGACTCAGTATGGCCAGCATGAATCCGCAGAAAACCGCCAGTCGCAGCGGCAATTTGGTATGATTGACGAAGCCGGTCATCGCGAGGTCGTACAAGGTGAAGAAATTGTTTTTGGTCCGGCCGTGTTTGCGGACGTCCTGGACAAAGGTGATTTCGGTGCGTTTGAAGCCGATTTCGCCGATCAGCCCGCGGAAGTAGGGGTAGGGATCGTGATATTGCTTGAGCGCATCGAGGAACTGCCGGTCGTAGAGGCCGAAGCCGTAGAAGTTGCGCACCTGGGTGGTTTCGGAGAAGCGGGTCAGGAGTTTGTAGTACCAGCTGCGGACAAAGAATACGAGGGGGTTTTCCTTGCTGGCGGGTTTGACGGCGCAGACTACTTTGTTGCCGGCTTCCCAGCCGGCGATCAGTTCCGGCAGCATTTCCGGCGGGTCCTGGAGGTCGGAGCACATTGCAATGGCGGCGTCGCCTTTGGCGTGGAGGAGTGCGTTGTAGGGCGAGCGGATGTGTCCGAAGTTGTTGGCGTTGAGAAGAACTTTGAAGTTTTTGTCCTTGGCGGCGAGGGCGCGCAGAATGTCGCGGCTGCCGTCGGTTGAGCAGTTGTCGGCGATGATGATTTCGAAATCGTATTCAGGCATTGAGGCGAAAACCTTGTGGAGACGTGTATAGAGCTCCGGCAGGTTTTCGGCTTCGTTGTAGCAGCCGGTGACGATACTGATTCGTTTTTTCATGTGTGATTCGGTGTCCTATATTTGTGGCGCGATGTTCAAGAGTGCGTGCCAAAGCTCTGCGTGCCAAAGCTCTGCGTGCCAATACGCCAGTACCCCGGTCAAGGGCCGCGCCCTTGCGCAGAGTCAAGAGGGCGCGGAGCCCTCTTGCGGAGTGTGAGGCAGCGCCTCGCCTCCCTCGCTCCGGGCGAAGCCCCAGCTCAGAGAGGCGGAACGAGTTCCGCCGCTGAGCCCGGCCC
>JBFWIO010000060.1:0-11090 GCA_050255955.1 Victivallaceae bacterium | reverse complement strand
AGGCCCAGCAGCCCGCCGATCACCGAACTCGGCAGATAAAGCCGTTGAAAAAGCGGAATGTAAACCCGGAGAACCTTGCCCGCCACCAGCAACAGCGACAACAGCGCAAAAGACATCACAGCACTCATCAGCAGCGTTCACTCTTTCCTGCCGGCACAAAAAGATCAGGCGAAATCCTGCGGCGAAAGTCCCCGGCGCGGAGTCGCGGAACGAATTTTGCGGTCGGCCTTGTGATTTGATTTTGGAACCGCCGGGGTGATAAGATAACCCCGCGGTCTAAAGAAGTCAAATCGGGCCGGCCTTGAAATAACACGTCCCTGTGATTATATTTGAATGGATTCCCCCGCACGGCAGATCGCCGCTTTCGTCCCCCCGGAAAAAGGCGGCGAACACCGTAATTCGATCCGTGAAGTGCATTTTTAACCTCAACTTATCAATGGGCTCACATTTTCCTAACATTGGGATGGTATTGTATATGCCATGAAAAGGGAAAAAATCCCCAACCCAAGGAAGAAAGAGAAATGAAAAGAACAGTACGAAACTTCACTCTGATCGAACTTCTGGTGGTGATCGCGATCATCGCCATATTAGCCGGCATGCTGCTGCCCGCCCTCAACAAGGCCCGGGCCAAAGCCAAGAGTATTTCCTGCGTCAGCAATCTCAAGCAGATCGGCGTCGCCGCCGCCATGTACTCGCCCGACAACAGCGGCTACTGTGTCCCCGCGGTACTGCTCGGCTACGTCTCCCCGGTCACCGGCAAAAAAGGCGACGGGCACTGGATCACCGCGCTCGACGACGCTTATCTCAAAAACGCGCGCAAAATGATGTGCCCGGACGAGCTCACCGCCGAGTGGACCAGTCCGACCAGTTCCAACTACCGCAATAACTTCGGTTACGGTCACAACCACTACATCTTCGGCTACAACGCGATCAGCTCGACCGCGGCCCAGGTGCTCAAAATTTCGACCATCCAGAAGATGATCGCCAAACAGGGCAGCCGTCCGATCTTCATCGCCGACTCTGCGACCATCAAGCAGGACGCCACCAACGGCCGCCCCTACCTCAACGCCACCGCGATGAACGGCACCATGTCCGGCATCTACCTCGGCAGCGGCACCGCCGACTGCTGGGGCCCGATCTTCCCGCGCCACAACAAATCCGCCAACGCGCTCTTCCTCGACGGCGGCGTCGAGCCGGTCAGCATGCAATCAATGATGACCGATTACAAACAGTACTTCCGCCCCTATCAGGACGCGGGCATTACCTGGAAATTCGATTGAAGACAAACCCCGGAAAGAAAGCAATTACCGTATGAAATACCGCAATTTTACCCTGATTGAACTCCTGGTGGTGGTAGCGATCATCGCCATCCTCGCCTCCCTCCTGCTGCCGTCGCTGGCCAAGGCGATGTCGCGGGCCCAGACCGTCAACTGCGTCAGCAATCTCAAGCAGATTTCGCTCTTTCACAACCTCTACATCATGGACAACAACGAGTGGACCTATCCGACCTACCGGGTCGACGGCCAGAAGCGCTCAGTTCACTGGATGAACCGCTTCGCGATGGACTACAAGATGGGCAAACTCCTCTGCCCCGACGAAGACACCGCCGCCTGGTCTTGTCCGACCGTGGCCGAAAACGCGTCGAGCTGTTACAACAACAACTACGCCTACGGCAACAACGGCGAACTCTTCGGATACAGCGACACCAGTTCCTGGTCGAACTTCACCAAGCTGGTGACGGTGATGAACCGGATTTCGCAGGCTCCCGGGTCACGTCCGATCACTTTCGCCGACGTCACCACCCAGGCGATGCGCAGCACCGACGGCCGTCCGGTCTTCCGCGCCAGCAGCGTCAAAACCGGCATGGTACCGGAGAGCGCGATCTACACCTTCCCGGGCCAGACCCTCGGCAATATCTATCCGGTCTACGCCCGGCACGACCGCCGCGCCAACGCCGCCTTCATCGACGGCAGCGCCGGCACCTTCACCGCCGAGGAACTGGTCAACCATTACCAGACCTACTTCCGCCCGACACAATACAACAAGAACTGGATCAACAACTGATGAAAAAAATCCGCCCGGCATTGCTGTCAACGCTGCTGCTCCTCGCCGCCCTCACGGCCGGCACGGCGGAGCCGGCGCAAGCGCCGAAACCGCTCAAAGTGATCGCCTACAACGTCCTGATCGGCTTCAACCACGGCACCAGGCTCAAAGAAACCGCCGAATGGCTGACCCGTCAGGATCCCGATGTGATCCTCTTTCAAGAGATCGCCCGGCAGGACAGCGGGAGCTTCGCCGAGATGGCGAAGCTCTGGGGCCACCACTACGCGGCAGTGGCCAAGCCGGGCACCGACTACTCGATCGCGCTGACGTCCAAGCGCCCTTTCCAGATGATCGAAACCCGTACCGACGGCTTCCATCACGGTTACGTGCTGGCCAAAATCGACGGGATTTACTACATGTCGATCCACCTTTCGCCGTTCAAGTACAAGGTCCGGATCGGCGAAACCGCGCTTTATCTGGAAAGACTCAAGCCGCTCCTCGACGCCGGCGAAAAAGTGATCGTAATGGGCGACTTCAACAACCCCTCACCCTACGACAAGGCCAAATACGATCAGGATGAAGCCATGCTCGCCGCCAGCCGCAAAACCGACGCTAAATTTGAACACATTGAAAATCTCAACAACGGCAACTTCGACTATCGGGCCACGCAGCAGATGCTCGACGGAGGACTTGAGGAGGTCTGTTATTTTTACATGAAAAACCACGGGATCACGCCCCGCGTGGGACGCCGGATCGACCTCGCCTTTGTCAGCCGGAATCTGGTTCCGGCGGTGGAAAAAGCCTACATCGACACCTCGGACTACGATCTGTTCAAATCGCTCTCGGACCACTTCCCGGTGATTCTGACGCTTGAGCGCAAGGAGCTTGCCAAATGAAAAAAATCTTCTTCGCACTATTGATTCCGGCAAGCCTCTTCGCGGCCGACCTCGTCAACTACGGCAAATTCGGTATGTGGAAAGTCGAGCCGAAAGCCGACGTTGCGGTGTTCACCGACGGACAGGTCACCTTGCGCCGTCAGGACGAGACCAAGCTGGTGCGCTCCTATGTCGATCTCTCACTGGAGAGCGGCAAATGCTACCGGTTGAGTTTCTCCCAGTATTCGACAAAGAATACGCTGGCCAAAGTGCTGGTAATCTTCCGCGGCGCCGACGGCGCGTGGCTGGAAAAAGACCGGCTGAGCTTCATCAAGCCGGTCATTCCGGATCAGACCACCCGGGCGAGCTACACCTTTGAGGTGCCTTCCGGCATCAAAACCGCCCGGCTCGATTTCCGTCTCGATTACCCCGGCGAAATCACTTTTTCCAATATCGACGTGGTCGAAATCCCCGCGGCCGAGGCCGCCGACCCGACGCCGGGCTTCAATCCCGGTGCGTCCACGGCCGGCATCCGCGACTTCGCGTTAAGCGGCCGCGCCTTCACCTTTGAGGCCAAAGGGCCGGAGGGGGCCAAGGCGGTCGTGCTGTTCCACCGCAAGGAAGCCGGCTTCATCCCCAACAGCCGGGCCGAATTCATCCTCCCGGTCAAACCCGAAACCCTCCAGCTCCCGGCCGACTGCGACGGCGTCCGGGTGCTCGCACCGCAGGAAGTTGAAGTCAAATGCACCACGCTCTGAAAACAATCGCCATCGTTCTCCTCGCCGGTTTCGCCGTCGGGGTCTTCGCCGATTCGGCGGAAATCCGGCGCGAAATCCTCAATCCCGACGGCCGTCCGCTCATCGCCGCCCATCGCGGGCTCTGGCGTCTCGCACCGGAGAACTCGCTCGGGGCTGTCCGCGAAGCGATCAATCACGGAATTGACATCGTCGAAATCGACGTGCGTCCGACCCGCGACGGGGTGCTGGTGCTGATGCACGACGAAACCGTCAACCGCACCACCGGCGGCAAAGGCAAACTCCGCGACCTCAACTCCGCCGACGTCGCCAAACTCCGGCTCAAAAACGGCCTCGGCGGCCCCCGCGCCACCTTGAGCGAAGAAACCGTTCCAACCTTGTCGCAAGTATTTGAACTCGGCCGCGGCAAAATCCTTTTCAACCTTGACAAGGCCTGGCCGGTCCGGGATCAGGTGCTCGCGCTCGCCCGCGAATGCGGCGTCGCCGACCAGATTCTGCTCAAGGGCGCCGCCCCCGCCGCGGATGCCGCCAAGTGGCTTGCCGCCCAGCCCGAACCGGTGCTCTACATGCCGATTCTCGGCCCCGAAAACATCGACAGTCTCGGCGACTGTCTGCGTTTGCCCGGGTCGCCCGCCCTCGAACTATGCTGGAGCGACAACGACGACCCGGTTTTCACGCCCGCGACCATCGCCGCCATCCGCGACGCCAAACGCCGGATCTGGGTCAACACCCTCGGTGAAAATCTCTGCGGCGCGCGCGGCGACGTCGTCTCGATGCGCGACCCGGCCGACGGATGGGGCTACCTCCGGCGCTCCGGCGCGTCCATTTTTCAAACCGACCGACCGGTCGAAATCAAAGCGTATTTCAAAATCAAAAAGGAAACCCTATGAATGAACTGAACCAAAAAATTGTCCAACTCGTCGAAGAATTCGCCAATTCCGGCTGGACGCTGATCGCTGCTCCGGCCCAGGCATGGCTGCGCGGGGAAAACTGCAATCAGGCGCTGATCGCCGCCGTGGAGCGGGCCGAGAAGCAATGCGGCGGTTGCGGCTGCGAACTTGATCAATCCTACCGGGACTTTCTCATCCTGAAAGATTTCTTCCTGATGATCCGCCCCGGCCGCGAACAGGCGGAAACTTCCGCAGAAACTCTCCTGTGCGCCATGCGCCAAACTTCCCGGACGGAATCCTTTGCGATTCCGGCGCGTTACTGAAGCAGCGGCCCGAGTTCCCCGAGAAGCATGCGGGCGGCCTGAACGGTAACCACTGCGGTGAGAACCGTCAGCGCGATGCCGACGACAAAGATCAGCCAGCCTTGTTTTCGGATGGCGGCGGCTTTGCCGGGAGATTCCGATTTCCACTGACTGTGCAAGATTGAAGTAATGACAATGACCACCACCGAGGTCAGCGGCGGCAACAGCAGGCCGACCGTCCAGAGCATGAAGAGCAGACCGCCGGAGGGTTTATCCATCCCCTGAATCGGGCGGCCGCAGCCGGGACAATTGCGGGCGGATTTGGAGACCAGGCGCCCGCAGTCGGGACACAAAGTCAAATTGGAGGTCGGCCCGGGAACTTCGATCGTGTGCCCGCAGGGGCATTGACAACTGCCGGAGTGATCAACCTCACACTGACGGCGGCACTTTTCGCAGACGATTTTCATGTGAAGTTCCTTTCCGGAAATTCAGCGCCAGAGCAGCCGGCGCAGGAAAGATTTAAGGGTAAATTCGTTCCGAAGCGCTTCAGCAAGATGGCGTTTGACAATCTTGGCGTCGAGATGTTCGCTGCGGGCCTCGCGGGCAAGTTGTACATTGAGCCTGGCGAGGCGGTGGCGGACGACGGCGGGATCAATCTCGGGATTGTCGCGGTGCCGGGCGGCAAAATCGCGGATCAACGCTTCAATCACCGCAATTTTGCGGTATTCGGTGCGGGAAAGGTTGCCTTCATGGCGGCGACGGAGAAAAACCGGCTTGTTGACTGCGTAGAAATTGCGTTCAAGCGCCATTTCCAGGACGAATTTATAATCATAAGCGACCCGCATGGAGCAATCGAAACCGCCGATTCGGCGAAAATCCCCGGTTTTCATCATAAACCCGCAATTGCATACGACAATATGCCGGATCAGATCGTTGACGATCCGGCCCGAGGGATAAATCGAAACTTTCTGCCGGGGCGGCAACCGGTTGTTCTCACAGTCAATCCCGATGTAATTACCGTAGGAACAAGCGTCGGGATCCGCCTCAAGCGGACGCAGCAACGTTTCCAGCGCGTCGGGCAAAAAAAGATCGTCGGAGTCGTTGAAAACCAGATATTCCCCCCCGGCCTTGGCGGCGGCGAGGTTTTTGGCCGAAGCGTCGCCGCCGTTTTCCTTGGCAAAACACCGGACGGCGGGGAATTCGCGCGCCACCATATCCGCAGTGCCGTCAGTCGATCCGTCGTCGATGACGATGATCTCAAAATCGCGAAACGTTTGATTCTCCAAAGACTTGAGTGACTGGCGAAGAAAATCTCGCCGGTTGTACGTGCTGACACCAATGCTGACTTTGGGCATGGTGGATTTCCTTACAAAAATTCGCGATGGTGGATTTTTCGGAAAAGATTCCGGGCGGTGCAATCAACTGCGCGCCAGAAATTCCGGTCGCGGTCCAGTACAATTTTAAGCGGGGCATCGCCGTATTCGCGGATAAAACGGAGCAGGTCGCGGCGGGTCAAACCGAGCTCCATTGCCGAAAAAAACAACCCCGCCACATCCTTGACCCGGTAGCGGTACGGCACTTTGAGCCGGAGCTGGGCGCGGTGGAGGTCGATGATATGAAGTTTGTACTCGCCGCTGCCGATGCTGTCGCGCTTCAGGAGAAAATGGCAAATATAGCAGTCGCGGTGATTGATCCCGGCGCGGTGCATCAACGAGGTCATTCGCGCCACCTTGGAAAGCAGCGCGTTTTTTTCGGTAAATGCCGGGGGCCTGGCGGCCCAGTCGCGGCAGTAATCTTCGAGGCTGACCGTATCGGTCAGCTCCTCGGTGATCAGAAACGATTCGAGGCGGGCCGGATTGGCCCCCCGCGCGGCGTAGGCGGCCGGGGTCATCGAGTCAACGCCGATCGCCGCGAGGCGGCGGAGCGCGAGGTATTCGTTGTCCGCCCCGAGCACCGGAAGCTTGAACTGGAGAAGATTCTTGAAAATCTCGCGCCAGCCGACGCCGTGATGGATTTTGGCGAAATAACCGCGCCCCCCGAGCTCAAAACGAAACGTCCGCCGGGACTTGACATGGCGGAAAACCTCTCCCTCAAGAGCGAAAGCTTCGGCGAAAACGTCTTTCCCGTTCCACGCTTCGGCAAAGGCCGGACTGAGGTAGAGTCGTGTTCTCATTTGTTCCCCGCCAGCGTGGCGACGAGATCGGCGGCGACCTTGGCGCGGGTGTAAAAATCAGCGGTCCTGCCGTAATCAATGGCCGAGGTTCGCATTTTTTCAAGTTTTCCCGGCATGCCGAGGATGTTGGCGAGAGCGCGGTCGAGCTCAAGTTGATCAAAGTCGCCCGCCAGCACCACGCCGCCGGCGGCTTCGACGTACGAAGCGTATCCGCAATTGGCAGTGGTCAGTACCGGCAGTCCGGCGGCCAGCGCCTCGACCAGCACGGTGCCGGTGGCCTCTTTGCGCGGCGGATGCACCATCAGATCGGATGCGAGCATCAACGCCCCGACATCGTCGCGGCCGCCGGCGAAAATAACCCGGTCGGCAACGCCGAGCGAAGCGGCGAGCCGGGCGAAACGCGAACTTTTTTCGCGCCCGGCAATCAGGAGACGGGTGCGCTCGCGAAGCTCCGGCAGAAGCGCGGCAAAGGCCCGGATGGTCCGGTCCACCCCCTTGGTGGCAAAGCCGGAACAAACCTGGAGCAGCAGCGTTTCGCTGTCGGCAACCGCGAAAAGATTGCGGACATACTCGCGGACGCCGCGGATCGCCTTGTCGTCAACCGGACGGCGGCGGTCGGCGTCGATGCCGGGGGGGAGCAGATGAAAACGCGAAACGGATGTGCCGTAAATATCAATGTAATCGCGCTTCTGCAGCTCGGTCAGGTGCATGATTTCGGTTTGGGCGGCGGGGTCGAAAACCGCTTTTTCCATCGCCTCGTAGACCGCGTAACGGCGGGTAAAAAGGCGCTTGATGCCGGCATGGCGGCCGCTTTCGAGCGCAAAGCAGTTGTCGGCGGCGAAATAGAGGTCGAGCCCGGCCATGCGGTTGAAGCCGATTACCAGGTCGAATTTTTCTTCGGCGAGGATGGCGAGCATCCGGCGCTCGAAGTTGCGAGCGCGAGTGTGGTTGGAGAGGCCGCGCACCGGAATCAGCCGGAGCTCGGTGCCGGGCAGCGGTTCGCCCTCAAAGGAGCGGGCAAAGACGGTCGTCTGCCAGCCGCGCGCAACGCATTCCTGCGCCAGACGCCGGAAGTCGAGCTGAAGCCCGCCGTGCGGAAAATACTTAAAGATAATCAGGGCAATTTTCATAGTTGGCGTAATATACTTCCCGGTTCGGCTTTTGGCAAGGCGGCGCTTGAAAAAACTGCTTAAGGTGATATTTTAACTTCCGGGAGAGCTATCATGACCGAATTTTTGAAAATCACCAGCGCGCAGAATGAATCCGTCAAACACGCAATCCGTCTGCGCGACCGCCGCGACCGTGAAAAAGAGCAGTTGACGTTGCTTGAGGGCTACCGCGAGCTTACCCGGGGCCGCGAATACGGAATGGAGATCGTCGAGTGTTTCTTCTCCCCCGCTCACTTCCTCGGCGAAAACGAGATGCCGCTATTGAACGCGCTCGCCGAAGCCGGAGTCAAGGTGGTCGAGCTCGCGCCCCATCTGCTGGAAAAAATGGCCTACCGCGACCGCCCCGAGGGCTTGATCGCAATCGCCCGCATGAAGCGCCACACCCTCGACAGCATCCCGGTTTACCCGGACGGGCTCTACCTCGTCGCCGAGGCCATCGAGAAGCCGGGCAACCTCGGCTCGATCCTGCGCAGCGCCGACGCCGCCGGAGTGGACGGTTTGATCGTCTGCGACAAATGTACGGATCTATATAATCCCAACGTGATTCGCGCCAGCACCGGAGCGCTCTTCAGCGTGCCGCTCGCCGAGGCGACTTCGGAAGAGACCTTTGAGTGGCTCCGCAAGCACCATATCCGCATTCTCGCCGCCACGCCGCACACCGACCAGCTCCACACCGACGCCGACATGACCGGCGCGGTGGCGATCGCGGTCGGCCGCGAACAGTGCGGACTAAGCGACCTCTGGATGAAACACTCCGATCTCCCGGTCAAAATTCCGATGCTGGGCCGGATCGATTCGCTCAACGTCGCCACCGCGACCACCATTCTCCTCTACGAAGCCGCCCGTCAACGCAATTGGAAAACCCGCGGAGAGGCCAAATGAAAAAACGCAGTCTCTATATCGTCGATTATATGCTGACGCCCGAAAAACGGATCGACCATGCCGCCGTACTCTGCGAGGACACCCGGATTCTCGCCCTCGGCGGGATTTCGAGCTTCGCCCAGGAACCGAACATTGAGATTTTCGAATTCAGCAACGCCTACCTCACCCCCGGTTTCATCGACACCCACATTCACGGCGCGGGCGGGTTCGACTGCTCATCGGTCGACAATTCGCCGCGGGCGCTTGAGGATATGAGCCGGATTCTGACCGAGCGCGGCGTCACCACTTTCATTCCGACGGTGGTCGCCGACCAAGCCGACCGGATGCTGGCCAACCTCGCCAAACTCTCACACCTGATGGACACCCCGCTGCCCGGCGCGGAAGCGACCATGATCAACCTTGAGGGTCCCTTCATCAACCCCCTCAAACGCGGCGCCCAGGACGAGTCGGCGATCCTGCCGATCGACCTCGGCTTCGCCCGCGAACTTCTCGCCGCGGGCGGCGGCAAAGTCAAGTTGATGACCTTTGCCCCCGAGCTTGCCGGCGCGGTCGAGCTGGTCGAGTTTCTCTGCGAATCAAACGTCAAACCGTCGATGGGACACAGTGTCGCCGACGATATCGAGACTTTGCGCGCGATCGATGCCGGGGCGAGCCACTGCACCCACCTCTTCAACGGCATGCCGCCGTTGCACCAGCGCGAGATGAGTTTGTCCAACATAGCCCTGACCGACAACCGGGTGACGGTCGAGATGATCATCGACGGGCGGCACGTCCACCCCCGGATGGTCGACCTCGCCTGCCGCTGCAAGCCGCTCAACCAGCTGATCGGGATCAGCGACTGCACCATGGCCGCCGGAATGCCGGACGGCGAATACCGGATCGGCCCCTCCAAAATCCGGGTCGAGGACGGCTTTTCGCAGACCGCGCAGCGGGCGCTGGCCGGGACCACCACCATGCTCGACTCCGGCTGGCACAGCTTGATGAGCTGCGGCCATTTGCCCGAAATCAAGGCGGCGGCGGCAGTGACCCGCAATCCGGCGGAGTCGCTGGGCATGTACGACCGCGGCATACTTCTCCCCAACAAGCGTGCCGACCTCGCCATTTTTGAGTGCCACACCAATCGTCCGCTGCTGACCGTGAGCAACGGCCGGATCGTCTACCGGAGTGAAAAATAATTTCCATGGCCCAGCAATATCAGCTGCTTGACAGCGGCAACCTTTTGAAACTCGAACAGGCCGGTCCCTACCGGCTGGTGCGCCCTGCCCTCAATGCTTTCTGGAAACCGACGATGCCTCAGCTCGAATGGGATCGCGCCGACGGCGTTTTTCACCGCGACTCCACGGGCGGCGGACGCTGGGAGTGGCGGACCAAGGTGCCGGAATCGTGGGATCTCGAATGGGGAAATTTCACTTTGCTGGCCAAGCCGACTTCTTTCGGCCACCTCGGTTTTTTCGCCGAGCAGTACCGCAACTGGGCCTTTTTTGAAGAGTGGCTCGCCGCCCGGCCGGGGGCCAATGCGCTCAATCTCTTTGCCTACTCGGGTGTCGGCTCGATGGCGATGGCGCGGGGCGGGGCCAAGGTCTGCCACCTCGACGCCGCCCGCGGCATGATCGAGTGGGGCCGGATCAATCAGGAAAAAAATGCCGACGTTCCGGACGCCATCCGCTGGATCGTCGATGATGCGGTCAAATTCTGCCGCCGTGAAATCCGGCGCGAAAGCCGTTACCAGCTGATCGCGCTCGACCCGCCGACCTTCGGACGCGGCAGCTCGGGACAGTTGTGGAAAGTGGAGAGCGACATCGGCGAACTTCTCGACCTCTGCCGCCAGCTGATCGATCCCGCGCAGGATTTCTGCGTTGAATTAAGCTCGCACTCCCCCGGCTTCACGGCAGTGGTGCTGGAGCGTTTGCTGCGTCAGGCTTTCGGCGAAAAAGGGGTCGTCACCGCGTCCGAAATGACCATCCCCGAACGCTCGGGCAAAGTTCTCCCGGCCGGCATCTC
>JBFWIO010000059.1:0-11124 GCA_050255955.1 Victivallaceae bacterium | reverse complement strand
GACGCTGTTGACCTTGGTGATGCCGAGCGACGCGCTGAATTTGCGGATCGCCGCCGCCGGCACTCCGCGGCGGCGCATCCCGCTGATGGTCGGCATCCGGGGGTCGTCCCAGCCGGAGACGTGTTTTTCGCGCACCAGCTGGAGCAGTTTGCGCTTGCTCATCACGGTGTAGGAGAGCTGGAGGCGCGAAAATTCATACTGGTGCGGGCGGTGCGGAAAATCGATCGACTCCAGCACCCAGTCGTAGAGCGGACGGTGGATTTCGAACTCCAGCGTGCAGAACGAGTGGGTGACCCCCTCAAACGCGTCCTCCAGCGGATGGGCGAAGTCGTACATCGGGTAGATGCACCACTTGTCGCCCTGGCGGAAGTGTTCGGCGCGGCGGATCCGGTACAGCACCGGGTCGCGCATGTGAATATTGGGGGACGTCATGTCGATCCGCCCGCGAAGCACCTTTGACCCGTCGGGGAATTCACCGGCGCGCATCCGTTTGAAGAGGTCGAAATTCTCCTCGATGCTCCGGGCGCGGCCGGGGGAGTCCTTGCCGGGGATCATCGAGTTGCCGCGGTATTCCTCCCACTCTTCGGGGGAGAGGTCGCAGACGTAGGCTTTGCCGCGCTTGATCAATTCGACTGCCGCGCCGTACATTTCCTCGAAAAAGTCGGAGGCGTAGTAAATCCGGTCGCCGTAGTCGAAGCCGAGCCATTTGACGTCTTCGGCGATCGATTCGACATATTCGGTCTCTTCCTTGGTCGGATTGGTGTCGTCCATGCGCAGATTGCAGCGGCCGCCGTACTCAAGGGCGACGCCGAAGTCGAGGCAGATCGCCTTGGCATGGCCGATATGCAAGTAGCCGTTCGGCTCGGGCGGGAAGCGGGTCACCACTTCGGGATAGCTTCCGGCCGCCACGTCGCCGGCGACGATTTCGCGGATGAAGTCGAGGGAAACAGTATTCTCTTCGGACATAAGAAACTCCGGTATCAAAGGTTTTTAATTTGCATAAACGATATAAAATACATGCGATAAAGGCACTTTGCAAGTTGCCGATCTACAGATCCGCGTCAATCACCCGGCCGCGGAAGCCAAGTTGCCGCAGTTGTCGCCGGATTGCTTCGCTGTAGAGCACCGAAGTAATGATTACGGCGACATCGTCGCGGTCCGCCGCAACTTGCGGGGGAAAAATCCGGTGGGGCCCGAGGCATTGCCTCTGCCGCGCCGGATCGGCGTCGATCAGGCCGGCGATCCGGAAGCGGTCGAATGCGCCTTCGGCGAGAAGTCGCATACAGTGCGCGCCGACACCCCAGAGATAGACTTCCTCCGGCGGTTCGGCGGCGAGCTTTTGCCGCAGCAGGAGGTCGGTGCGGGCGGATTCCTCAAGGTAGGCGCGCATCTCCCGACCGGGCGAAGCGGCGCACCGCAGCGGTGCGGGGACGGGAGCGGCAAGTTTGCGGGCCAGCATCCGGACGTGGCGGTGGCGGATTTTCGAATGTTCCGGTCCAAAGGCGGTCGAGTCGCTCTTTTCGATCGCGAAACCATTGGCCTCAAGCAGCGCGGCCAGCGTTTCGAGCGAAAAATGATTGATGTGTTCACGGTCGAGAAAGTAATACGGCGTGGCGCAATCGAGCCGGTAATTGGCGGCGTCCGGCACGTCGAGATAGAGGCGGCCGCCGACTTTGAGGTGCTTGCCGATCCGCCGCAGGATTTCGGCCGGATGAAAGAGATGTTCAAAGACCTGGGTGCAGAAGATCAGGTCGAATTCCCGTCCGGCGGCAAGATCGGCAAGGTCGGCGGCGACGCCGGGGATGCCGTAGCTTTCACGGATGAAGCGGATGCAGTCCGGCGAAGCGTCAACTGCAAAGAGATCCCGGCAGCCGCGGTCGGCGAGGAGTTTCAACAGCCCTCCCTTGGCCGCGCCGAAGTCGGCAATCGCATCGCCGGGGCCGGGTGCGGTGAATTCGATCGCCCCGGTGAAGCGTTCGACATCAAACGGCGAAAGTCCCCCTGCGCCGGCGCTGTACGCCTGAACGTACTTGAGGCAGTTCCGGTAATAGGTCGCGAACACCGTCTCATCGGCGTCGAAGTCATCGAAAACTTGACCGCATCCGGCACAGCGGACGATCCGGTAACGCGCCGGGAGAATCAGCGATTCGTCCTCCGGATACCGGATCTCGTGCATCAGTATTTTATTGTTCCCGCCGCAGACGGGACAAGCGCGTTCCGTCATTTTGACACCCCCGTTGATATGGTTCATGAACCGGGTGCGACGTTTTTTTGCCGCGCCGCGGTTCTCGCTGGCATTCGGGACAGAAAAAAGTTGAACGTCCGCCGAGCATCAGGTGTCCGATGGCCCGGCCGCAGACCGGACACGGCTGGCCCCGGCGCTGGTAGACCTGATGCTGCTGTGCGAAATGGCCCTCGGAGCCGTCGACCAGCCGGAAGTCGCGAATGGTGCTGCCGCCCGCCTCGATCGCTTCGCGGAGGGTGGCGACGGAGGCTTCGACCAGCCGGGCGAAGTCGCCGCGTTTGAGGGAACCTGCCGGGTGCAACGGGTGAATCCGGCACCGGAACAGCGTCTCATTGGCGTAAATATTGCCGATGCCGGTGACCACCGCGTTGTCCATCAAAAAGAGTTTGACCGGGATTTTGCGCTCGCGCGAGCGTCTGAAGAGATAAGCGGCGTTAAAGTCTTCCTCCAGCGGCTCGGGGCCGAGCGCGTCAAGTTCGGGCGATGATTCGCCGATCACCTTGACCACGCTGAAGCGGCGGGTACATTCAAAGCGGAAAACGTCGCCGTTGTCGAGATGGAAAAAAACATGTTCATGCTTGCGGCGCGGAATTTCGGCGCGTTCAATCCGGATCACCCCGGTCATCCCGAGGTGAATGAGCACCTTCCGTCCGTCGTCAAGCCCGATGATGAGGTAACGGCCGCGGCGCCCGACGCCGGTGATCCGCCGCCCTTCGAGATTGGCCGCCGCCAGCGGGGCGAGGGGTTCGCGGAGTTTGGGCGTGAAGATTTCGACCCGGGTCACCATCCTGCCGGAGAGGTGCGGGATCAACGCGTTTTTGACCGTTTCGACTTCAGGAAGTTCGGGCATCAGAGTGAAATTCCTTTGAGCTTCTTGAAGAGATTGACGGCATACGAATCGGTCATCCCGGCGAGGTAGTCGAGCACATGGAGCAACCGGAAGCAGGAACTCCGCCGCCACTCGGGATTGTCGGTCGGGGCGTAGCGGGGCGGCAGCACTTTGATGAACCGGCGCGCCCGGTAGGAGGCTTTTTCGCCGCCGTTGAGCTCGCGGGCGACTTCGTCGACCGCCGGCACCAGCGCGTCGAGCATTCCCGAAACCAGCTCGAACCCGGCGGCGATGATGGTCGCCACCTGCGGCGCGTTGTAGATGTCGGGGACGCTGCGTTCGCTGATTTTCGCCAGCACCGGAGCGGCCGGAATCGCTTCGATCAGCGGAATGGTAAAGGTGCCGTCAAGAAATTCCTGCTGGCGGTCGCGGAAAACATCGACCGACTGTTTGACCAGTGCGCCGATCACCTGCGCCCGCATGAACTCAACCCGGCGGGCATTGGAGCCGAAACGGTCGAGATAGCCCTCCACCCACTCCTCCCGGATGATTTCGAGGAAGCGTGCCTTGAGTTCTTCATAATCGATCAATCCGACCATGTGGGCATCCTCAAAGTCGACGATCCGGTAAGCAATATCATCAGCCGCCTCGACCAGAAAGGCGAGCGGATGGCGCGCATAACTCCCGTCGGCGATCCGGGTCATGCCGGTGCGCTCGGCGACTTCGGCGAAGAGCGCTTTTTCGCTCTGGAAGTAATTGAATTTCTTGCCCGCGACGCCGGGCGGACGGATTTCGACCTTTGACCCGCAGGGGTACTTGGCAAAGGCTCCCAGCGTGGCGCAGGTCAACTGCATGCCGCCGCGCTGATCGGGCATCTGGAGCGTGGTAACCACCCGGAAACCGTGGGCGTTGCCCTCATAGCGGACAAAGTCCTCCCATTCGGCCGCGGTCATGCCGTCGCGGTCGGCGGCGGCGATCGCGGAATGCGAGAACCAGTGGCGGATCGCCTCTTCGCCGCCGTGGCCGAGCGGCGGATTGCCGATGTCGTGAGCAAGCGCGGCGGCCGCGACGATGGCGCCGATGTCGCTCGGCTGGGCTCCGGCGGTGTCGAATTCGGCGGTGACAAAAACCCCGGCGGCGGTGCCGAGCGAACGGGCAATCGATGATGTCTCAAGACAGTGGGTGAGACGCGTACGCACATAGTCGTGCTCGCTCAGCGGGAACACCTGGGTCTTGTCCTGCATCCGGCGAAAAGCCGAGGAGAAGATGATGCGGTCAAAATCGCGCTGAAAAGGCGAACGGTCCTGTGAGATCACCGCCCCCTCGTCATTGCGTCCCAGCCGCACCGGCGAGACCAGGTGTTTCCATTCCATCACGGTCAGACCTCCCCGCGCAAAAGCCGGTTCAACTCCGCCGCCGACGGCTGTGCACCGTATTCGGAGAGTTCAAAGAGTTCGGCGAATCCGGCCGCGCGCCCCGCTTCGCCGCCGAAGCGGACGAGGACTTCGCGCCCTTTGTCGGCGCGGACTTTGTCGCGCGTCGCGATCCAGTTGTCGAAAATCCACTTGCGCTTTTCGGCCACACTCCAGCCGGAGGCGTCGAAGTCGCGCAGGCCTTTGATCCAGGGGAGCCATTCAAAAAACTGCGACTCGTGGTGCATAAGCATGTCGAGCTTGGTCTCGATCGCGTCGTCGGTGGGCACCGCCGCATCGATCCGCGACGGGCGCGGCGACGTGAAATTGTCGTAGGAGAGGAGAAAAACCACCGGCCGGTCAGTCGCCGGAGTGTCGGGACAGCAGAGCGGCACCCCGATCAGAAACGCCGCGTCCTGAACCAGCTGCCCGGTCGCGCGGTGGTCGGCGTGATAATCGCACGTGCGGTGGGTCACCACCGCGTCGGGACGGAAATTGCGGATCAGCCGGATGATCTCCTCGCGGTTCTCAAGGTTGGCTTCGAGCCGGCCGTCGTTGTGGTTGAGCACCTGGTATTCGATCCCGGCAACGGCTGCGGCGCGCTGGGTTTCGTGGTAGCGGCGGGCGGCCAGCGCCGAGGGGTTCATCGACTGATGCCCGGCGTTGCCGTTGGTGACCGAAACGAGCCGGACCCGGTGGCCCTGCCGCGCCAGCCGGATGGCGGTGCCGCCGAAAATCAGGTCGCCGTCGTCGGGATGGGCGGAGATAACCAGAAAACGAAGTTCTTTCATGAGTCGAAATTCCATTTCGGGATGAATTGCTGATCAATAGCACTAATATAACAACGCTTCGGTGAAATAGCAAGCCGCCGGACTTGACAAAAGCGTTCGATGAAGGCAAAGTAAAGAGCTGAAATCATATTTTTCGGGAAAGACAACGATGATCTATTTTGACCATGCTTCGGCGATGGCGGTGAGGCCGGATGTCTACGACGCGTTCCGCGAATTCGGCGCGTGGGCCTTTGTCAACCAGGAGGCCGGGCACGAGGCCGGGTACCGGGTGCGGACCGCGCTCGACGAGGCCGGGGAACGACTCGCCGCGAAACTTGTCGGGCGGCCGATGACCGTACTCTGGGGCGAAACCGGGAGCGGACTGCTTCACGCCCTGTCGCAGTACCCCTGGCGCGGCGTCGAGTGCTCCGGCGTGCTCCACCCCGCGGTCAAGGCGGCGTTCCGGGCCTTCGCCGGAGCCGCCCCCGAACTCCGCGTGATCGGCCATGTCCAGAGCGAAACCGGCGAACTCGCCGCGATGCCGGGCCCCGGCGCGCCGGTGCTGGTGGACGCCATCCAGAGCGCGGGCAAACTGCCGATGCTCCCCGGCGCGGCGGCCTATCTCATCTCGGGTCACAAATTCGGCTCCCCGGGCGGCGCCGCGCTGCTCTGCGAACCGGGACTGGGGAAAAAGCTCAAGGAGCACTTCCATCGCCTCCGCTTCGAGCATTACGCGCTCGGCCGTCCGGAGCCGACGGCAATCCTGACCATGGTCTACGCCCTCGAAAAAATGACGGACGCGATGGTCGCCAATCTTGCGCGGGTTACGACAATCAACCGCTTCCTTCGCGACAACCTCGGCAAAGTCAAGCTCAAATCCGGGGCTTCGCCGATCCTGACCGTCGATTTCGAACGCGCGTCGCCGTGGATCTGCCACCTGGTTCTTCCGGGGATCGACACCGGCGTACTGGTGCGGATGCTCTCCGGGCGCGGCGTGATGGCCGCCAGTTCCGCCGCCTGCCGCGCCGAGGGGGGCGCGCCGAGCGAAGCCCTGCTCGCGCTCGGATTCCCCAAAGCGGACGCCCGCTCCGGGCTGCGGCTGAGTTTCGCCCCGTCCAACACGCTCTCCGAAGCGGCCGATTTTCTCGATCTCCTGCAATCGGCGCTTGCCGATTACTGACCTCAGGGGAAATTTACTGATCAAAAAAACAGATCGGCTCTTGCCGTGGTTTGTCTTTCGCGTTATAGTATGATACGTTTTTTCATCAATGACAACAAGGAGCACGACAATGGGCGGCTTTTTCGGCTTGGTCTCGCAGCAGGACTGTGTCTGCGATCTTTTTTACGGCACCGACTATCATTCGCATCTCGGCACCAAACGCGGCGGAATGGCGGTCGCCGGAGAAGACGGCCGGATCATCCGGCGCATCCATGACATCTCCAACGCTCAGTTCCGCTCCAAATTCGACGACGATCTGGAGGATTTTCGCGGCAAAGCCGGGATCGGCGTGATCAGCGACTACGAAGACCAGCCGCTGGTCATCACCTCCCGCTTCGGCGTTTACGCGATCGTCACCGTCGGCCGGATCAACAATCTCGCCGAACTGGTCGAGGAATCCTATTCCGCCGGGGTCTCGCACTTCTCCGAATCAAGCGACGGCGAGCTCAATCCGACCGAGGTGGCGGCGGCGCTGATCAACCGCGGCGATTCGCTGGTCGCCGGGATCGAACACGCCCAGCGGGTGATCGACGGCTCATGCTCGATGCTGATCCTCCACCAGGGCTCGGTCTATGCCGCCCGCGACCGCTACGGCCGCACCCCGGTGGTGATCGGCGAAAAGGAGGGGGCGATCGCGGTGACGATGGAGAGCACCGCCTTTCCGAACCTCGATTACCGCACCAAATACGAGCTCGGACCGGGCGAAATCGTCCAGCTCACCGCCGACCGCGTGGTGCAGAAAAAAGCGCCGGGCCAGACCATGAAAATGTGCGCCTTTTTCTGGGTCTACTACGGCTATCCGTCTTCCGCTTATGAAGGCGTATGCGCCGAAGTCGCCCGCTGCCGCAACGGGGCGATCATCGCCGCCGACGACGATGTCGAGATCGATTCGGTCTGCGGCATCCCCGACTCCGGCATTCCCCACGCGATCGGTTACTCCAATGCCGCGCACAAGCCTTATTTGCGCGCCTTCGTCAAATACACCCCGACCTGGCCGCGCTCCTTCATGCCCCAGAACCAGCAGGTCCGCGACCTGGTGGCGCGCATGAAGCTCATTCCGGTTCAGGAGCAGATCGAGGGCAAACGGCTGCTGTTCTGCGACGACTCGATCGTGCGCGGCACCCAGCTTCGCGACACCGTCAAGCGCCTGTATGAACGCGGGGCCAAAGAAGTGCACATGCGTTCCGCCTCGCCGCCGTTGCTCTACGGCTGCCGCTTCCTCAA
Organism: Victivallaceae bacterium; assembly: GCA_050255955.1. Lineage (GTDB taxonomy): Bacteria > Verrucomicrobiota > Lentisphaeria > Victivallales > Victivallaceae > JAVBUI01. The sequence continues at coordinate 3,425 of JBFWIO010000059.1, read as the reverse complement.
CTTTTCGCGTTCGCGCAGCGAGCTCGACCTCGCCGCCCGCCGCGCGGTGGCCCACCTTGAGAAAGGCGAAGTCACCGAGGACGTCATCCGCAAATACACGGTCTTCGGCTCGCCCGAATACCTGGCGATGGTCGAACACATCCGCAAAGACCTCCTGCTCTCGACCCTCAAGTACCAGCAGCTCGAAAAATTGCTGCTGGCAATCAAGCTCGATCCCGAAAAAGTCTGCACCTATTGCTGGACCGGCCGCGACGTCGAAGCCGAGACGCCGGAACTGGAACTTGACAAAAGCATCCCGGGGTGATATAGTAAGCAACTTATGGATGTTTATCCGCGAATCAAAAGCGTACGTATAGGAAGCACTGAAAGGTTACATGATGGCAAACGATCTGGCATCCGCCCTCACTATGGAAGTTCGCGACACCCAGGCGTGCCGCAAGGATTTTGATTTTACCGTCCCCGCGGCGACGATTGCGCGTGAAACCGAGCGCGCCGCCCGCGACGTCGCCCAGTCGGTCAATATCCCCGGCTTCCGCAAAGGCAAAGCGCCGGCCGCTTTGCTCAAGAGCCGCTATGCCGACGAAATCAATCAGGAGCTCAAGCGCCGGATCGTCTACGCCGCCTTTGACAAGATCGGCGAGGACAAGTCGCTCGACGTGGTCTCCTGCGGCCTCGAAAAGGAACCCGAAGTGGTCGCCGGCGAAGATTTCAAATTCACCCTCAATGCCGACATCGCCCCCCAATTCGAACTCGGCGACTATCTGAATCTCAAAGTTGAGTTGCCGGCGGCGGAAATTTCCGACGAAACCGTCGAAGAGCGGATCAAGTTCTACCGCTCGATGTACGCCAACTACGCCGATGTCGAGGGCGCCGCCCAGGCTGATGACATGCTCAAGGTCAACTACAGCTGCGACTTTGAACTGCCCGCCGACGCTTCGCCGACCCTGAAACGCCAGGTCGCCGCCGAAAACGGGTACCTCTGGCTCAGCGAGCCCGAAATCATCCCCGGCTCGATCGCCGCGCTGACCGGTGTCAAAGCCGGTGACGAAAAGACTTTTGAGGCGGTCTATCCCGCCGACTTCCGCGAAGCCGCGCTCGCCGGCAAGACGCTGACCTACAAGGTCAACGTGATCGGCGTCCAGCGCAAGCAGGAACTCACCGACGCCGAACTCTGCGAAAAGACCCGCACGCCGTCGCTCGACGAGTTCAAAAAGATGATCAGAATTTCGCTCGAAAACGAAGCCAAGGGCAAACGTCACAACGAGCTCGTCGGCAAAGTCTACGACACGCTCTCGGCCGCGATTCCGGAATTTGAACTCCCGCCGGGCGTGCTCGAAACTGAAATCAGCCGCGAAATCCGCAAGCTGGCCAATGAGCTGGTGAAGAGCGAAGCCGACGTCGAAGCTTTTAAGGCCAAGACCGAGGAGCACCGCCAGACCGCCGCCGAAGCCGCCCGCAAAGCGCTCCGCAAGACCTTCATCCTGCGCAAGATCGCCAAGGCCGAGAAGATCGAAATCTCGCGCGGCGACGTCGAGGGCCAGATCAAAGCGATGAGCCGCTACTACGGCCGCAACGAGAACGAACTGCGCTCGATGCTCGAAAAGACCGGCGGCATGGAGGAACTCCAGCTCGACATCCTCAATGCCAAAGTGCTCGATTTCCTCGCCGCCAAGGCGGATGAGGCCGGCAAGAAGTAAAACGGCTCCGAGCTGAATTCAAACCCCGTGCCGAGCATGCGAGCGGCCGGGGTTTTTCTGTTTGCGAAAGCCCGCCGTCGGATTTCCCGGCAAAAACTCGCGATCGGGGCGTGACAGCGGAGTTTTTTGAGTGTATATTGTAAAGGTCGCCGCCGGACTGTGGAGGCGGATTGCGGAAGAATATCGCAAGTCATTGCGGTAATGGAAGATACAAGGAGAAACAAAAATGGCTGACGCTTATCTGGTTCCGATGGTGGTCGAACAATCCGGCAACGGCGAACGCGGCTACGACATCTATTCACGGCTCTTGAAGGACCGGATCGTGATGCTCGGCACGCCGGTCGATGACGATGTCGCCAATCTGATCATCGCCCAGTTGCTCTTTTTGCAGGCCGAAGATCCCAAAAAGGACATCGACCTCTACATCAACAGCCCCGGCGGTTCGGTGACCGCCGGATTGGCGATCTACGACACCATGCAGATTCTCTCCTGCGACGTCAAGACCTACTGCCTCGGGCAGTGCGCCTCGATGGGAGCGGTGCTGCTGGCCGCCGGTGCGCCCGGCAAGCGCTTTGCGCTGCCGAGTTCGCGGATCATGATCCACCAGCCGTGGGGCGGAGCCCAGGGCACCGCCGCCGACATTCATATTCAGGCGCAGGAAATCCTGCGGTTGCGTTCGATGCTGAACGACATCCTGGCCCGGCACTGCAAACAGCCGCTGGACAAGATTGAAACCGACACCGAACGCGACTTCTTCATGTCCGCCGCCGAGGCGGTAACTTACGGCCTGGTCGACCAGGTCGTCAACAAAAAGTAAAGAGCATGGCAAAACGCGATAAAAAACTGATCTGCGCCTTCTGCGGGCGCGACGACGCCGATCCCAAAGCGGTAGTCGCCCCGAGCGGCGTCGAGGGACTCGGCATTTGTACCAACTGCCTCGAACTCGGCTACCAGAATTTGTGCGCCAAGGAGCCCGAAGCCAAAAAGAATATTCCCGGCGCGGAATTGATCGCCAAGCTCAAGCTGCCGGCCCCGGCGGCGATCAAAGCCGAACTCGACCGCTACGTAATCGGTCAGGAACGGGCCAAAAAGGTGCTTTCGGTGGCGGTTTACAACCACTACAAGCGTCTTCAGACCCGGGTCGCCGACCCGGCGGCGGCGAACGAGATCGAGCGGGAGTTTTCCGACGTCGAACTCGAAAAGAGCAACGTCCTGATGCTCGGCCCCACCGGCAGCGGCAAAACGCTGCTGGCGCGGACGCTGGCGCGGATGATCGACGTGCCCTTCTGCATTTGCGACGCCACCACGTTGACCGAGGCGGGCTATGTCGGCGAAGACGTCGAGAACATCATTCTGCGACTGCTCCAGGCCGCCGACTTCGACGTCGCCAAGGCGCAGCTCGGCATCATCTACGTCGATGAAATCGACAAGATCGCCCGCAAGACCGAAAACGTCTCGATCACCCGCGACGTCTCCGGCGAAGGCGTCCAGCAGGCCCTGCTCAAAATCCTCGAAGGCACCGTCGCCAACGTCCCGCCCAAGGGCGGACGCAAGCACCCGCAGCAGGAGTTTATCCAGGTGGACACCACCAATATTCTCTTCATCTGCGGCGGCGCTTTCGTCGGGCTCGACAAGATCATCCAGCGCCGCTGCGGCAAACAGGTGCTCGGCTTCAAGCGCCTGGTTGACGACGAAGCCGCCGAAAAGGTCGCCAAAAGTCACCAGGTT
>JBFWIO010000058.1:0-11315 GCA_050255955.1 Victivallaceae bacterium | reverse complement strand
ATGAACCTCACGTTGGTCAACGAAATGAAAGGTGCCGCGCTCGCTTACCGCGACACCGGCGACGATCGTTATGCCGAAGTTTTCGGCAAAATGACCAAAATGATGCTCGACCAGTACGAAGCCAAGCTTCCCTTGAGCCGCAATTCGCCGCCGACCTTTGAATTCCACCAGTATCCGCAGTATCTCGAAGCGGTCGAGCAGTCGCCGAAATGGACCGCCGCCGACAGTCGCAACGCCGCCGAGCTGATTCGCAAGGCGCTTGAGCACACCATGGATTACTACGAGATGAAGACCCCGAGCAAAATGTTCGACGAGGGTCAGGTGGGCTACCTCACCAACCATTACAATTTCGCGGCGCGGACGACATATAACAACAGCCGCTACCTTCTCGACCGCTACAACTACGAGCCCGCCAAATACTGGCAGGCGGTGGCCAAACACGTCTTCGCCGGAGTCGAAAATTCGCCGCTTTCGCCGGAAGATGCGGGCGGCTATCAGTTCCTGGTTTACCGGATCTTCACCGATTACGCGCTTTCGAGCGGGAACTACGATCTCTCTTTCTTCAAGCGTCCGGTCTACCGCGACTATGTGCGCTATACCAAGGGCATTTTCAACCACCTCGGCTACACTCCAGGCTACGGCGACGCCAATCCGACCGGCATGGCTTCCGGTTTCACCGTGCTTAAGGAGGCGGTGGATATCCTCAACGACGACGAGGCCGAGTTTCTGTTGAACTGGATCGCCGAACGCTCGGGCACCGAATTCTACAAGACGGCGATCGACGAGATGAACCTGCGGCGCGATCTGCCGCCGCCCGGACCGAAATCCGACTTGATCGGGCTCAATGTCTTTGAACTCGACAAAGCCCGCCAGAAGCTCTGCAATTATCCCGACTTCTCCCGGCCGGTGGTGAGCAAGGCGATTTTTCGGAGTTCCTTTGGCGACAATGCCGACTTCCTCGCCTTCAACGGTCAGGCTGGCGCTCCCCACGGGCACGACGACCCGACCGGCATTTCGCAGTACATCCGGGGCAATCGGCTGTGGCTCTTTGAGGGCGACTACATCAAACGCCATGCCGAAAATCACAACATGGTCAACATCATTCGCAACGGCAACGTCCACGACCGCCGCCGCAACATCATGAACCAGAGCAGCGCCGCCCAGCTGACCGGTTCGCTCGAAACCGCCGACCGCCAGGCGGCGACGCTCTCGATGCTGCTTGCTGATTACAACGGCATCGATCTTCTGCGCCACGTCGGCTGGGATGGCGGCGACGGCTTCTGGGTGGTTGATGAAATGACCGCCAAAATGCCGGGTAATTATATTCTCCAGAGCCAGCTTCGCACCACCGGCAAAGTCAGCGAAGACCCCCAGGGCGCGGTTGTCGCTCAGAAAACCGATTCCACCGGCAAAGAGACGGACCGGCTCAGCATCCGTGCCGGCGACGGCGCGGTCAACTATCTCTACAGCGAGATGGAGACCTGTCACGGCCGTCCGTTGACCGTGCTGCCCGGCTACCACTATTCCGACCGGGCCACCCGGACGCTGCTGACGCGGCGCGAAGTCAAACTTGCGGCAGGCGAAAAAAGCTTCTTCTTCAACTTCATCGAGCCCTTTTCCAGCAAAAAAGGGAAGACTTCGCCGGTCGAACTCGTCCGGCTCGCCCCGAATGCGGCGGCGGCTTCGGAAGACGGCAAAATCCAGCTCGCAATAGCGGGCGCGTGGAGCGCGCCGGAAATCAGCGTTGACGCCGATGTTTGTTTCATCACCCCGCGCGGCATTCTGGCCCGCAAGGTCCGCAAGCTTGAAGTCGCCGGCAAGAGTTTCTCCGGCGATGTCGCGCAGACCTGGGCCGAATCCGGACTCGACGCGGCCAAGGTCAACGCCATTCTCGCCGCCGCCGTCGCCAAGGGCGAAAAAGCGGCCAAACTCGCCCCGCGCAAAGTTGACGTGCCGGAAACCGCTCCGGCGCTGACGCTGAGCTTCCCCGCGCCGGTGACCGCCGAAGCGATGACCAAAAATACCCTGGCGGTCGGCCTCGCCGACGGTACGTTCGCGCTGTACGGTTTTGACGGCAAGCGTCTTTTTGAACGCAAATTCGCGCAGGAGATTTCGCTTGTCGCCCCCATCGAGGCCGACGGCGAACTTCTCTATATCGTCGGCGTCCGTGCCAAGCGGATCGACTCGATTACCGAAGTCGCCGACGGCGAAGTTTATTGTCTCAACGCCGACGGCAAGGAACGCTGGAAAGCGACGATTCCGGCTTTCGCCCGGCGTTACGGCGACGTTTCGACGGTCTTCCCGGCGCGGCTTGACGGCAAGGGAAAACCGATCAGCGTGATCGTCGGCACCGAGGCGCAGCGCTACTTTGCTTTTGACCTTGCGGGCAAGGAACGCTGGGCGTATCAGTGCACCCACGGCGCTACCGGCGGGGCGGCGGGCGATCTTGACGGCGACGGACGCGACGAGATTTTCGCCGGCAACGAATACTATTACCACGACATCATCAGCCCCGACGGCAAGCAGCTCCAGCGCCGGACGACCTCGCCGTGGGATGCTTACGGATTGATCGCCGACCTCAACGGAGACGGCAAAAACGAAGTCTTCGCCGCCCGTTACGACGGCTATCTTTACACCGAAACCCTCGGTGAAAACCCGCTCTCCGGCAAAGTACTCAATCTCGGCGGCCAGCCGACCGGACTGGTCAAAACCGCCGACGGCCTCGCTGCCGCGAGCTGGAGCGGCACCGTGACTTTTGTGGCGCCGGACTTGAGCCGCCGTTCCTTTGTCACCATGCCGGGCCCGCTCACCGGGCTTGCGCCGGTCAGGGACGGTCTCTGGACCGCCTGCCTTGACGGTTTCGCATACAAGCTCGGCGCAGACGGAGTCAAGCTCAGGGCTGCGACCGGTTACAATCCTGCCGCGTTGCGCCGGATGAACGTGATATCCAACGGCGAAGTCGCCGCGGTGACGTCCGACTGCAAAGTGACGTTGCTCAAATAACGCTTGCAAACGGAGTTGCCGAAACTGGAGGTTCTATGCGTGGAATTGGAGTGCGGCGAGAGCTCCCGGCGCTGATTGCCGGGATCGCGCTGGGGGTGGCGACAGGAGAAGTCCCGCCGCCCGATTTCCGGGTGACGAATATGGCGGAGGTGAAGAATCTCGGGAGTTTCGAGCGGCACTTCGACTTCCGTCAGTATGAGGACTATGTCCGGAGCGCGGCCGATGCCGCGCTGCGGCCGGTACCGTTGCGGCCGGATCCGCCGCCGCGCTATTTTCCCGAAGTCGACGATTTCACCATGAGCTGCAGCATGGATCGCACGCCGGGCGGCCGGATCTGGCTCGCATACTTCGGCGGCGGCGACAATGACAAGGCGGTGCTGCTGCTGACCCGCAGCGACGACGGCGGCGCGACTTTTTCCCGGCCGCTTTTTGTTCATGACGCAGGATATGTCGATCGTACCCACCTGAGTACGGTGGTGGGCGGCATGTGGACCGATCCGGCCGGGCGGCTGTGGCTTTTCTTTTCCCAGAGTTTCGGTTATTATGACGGCCGCAGCGGCTGCTGGTATACGGTTTGCGAAAACCCCGACGCCGACAAGCCGGTCTGGTCGGAGCCGGTCCGGCTGTGGCACGGCGCGGCCTTGAACAAGCCGACGGTGCTGGCTGACGGCAGCTGGGTGCTGCCGGTCGCGCTCTGGGACCGGGACAAAATCGGCATTGATCTCGCCGACGGTTACCGGGTGCCGGGAAGCCGGCTGTTTCCGGAGCTGGACGAATTGCGGATGACTCATTTCTTTGTCAGCCGCGATCAGGGCAAAAGCTGGGAGCGCGTCGGCGGCTGCCGGATCACCGAGGGGCGAACCTTTGACGAGCCGATGCTGATCGAGCGGCGGGACGGCAGCTGGTATTTGCTTCAGCGCACCCGGACCGGGATTGCCGAAAGCGTTTCGACCGACCGCGGCCGGACCTGGAGCAAACCTGCTCCATTTCAAATGACGGCGGCCTCGGCGCGCTTTTTCCTGCGCCGGCTGGCATCCGGCAAACTGCTGCTGGTCAAGAACAGCAACCCGGACGAACCGGCGATACGTTCACATCTGACCGCTTTCCTGTCAGACGACGACGGCAGGAGCTGGTACGGGGGGCTTCTGCTCGACGACCGCGCCAAAGTCAGCTATCCGGATGGCTTCCAGGCTCCTGACGGCCGGATTTTCATTGAATACGACTATCAGCGCAAAGGCGGCGAAATTCTGCTGGCGGTATTTACCGAGGAAGACGTTGCCGCCGGCAAACCGGTATCCGGCCGAACCGAACTTCGCCGTCCGGTGATCCGCACCGGAACCTCGCTGAGCACCGCTCCAGTCGCAACTCCGGCCGCGCCGAAACCGTAAGCAATCCGCGCTCCACTGCCCTCGAAGGTCGTCTCATGATGCGGACTGGCGGCGCACTTTTCCGCGCCGAGTCTGCGACCGCATTCCGCATCCCCGGCGCAGTGCTCCATCCAATCTGTCCAATCTGTCCAATCCATCCGGTCCGGATACCCTTACATGGCGTTAATTACGAGTGCCGAAAATTTTTTTCTTTTTGACAACAATTTTCTTTCTCGCTTTTGCGTCATATTGGTATATGAGCTGATTTTAAATTTTTCCGGCCGGTATAAAGATCTGTTTTCCGCCTTGCCCGGAATCGTTTCCGGACATGCCGCCGCAGGTATGAGCCTCAATTTATCCGGTCATGCTAAAAGTTTTTGTCTGGGGGGGCGTTCCGGAATTGCTTTTGCAATCGACTCCCATGGAAGGCCTTTGTTTTTTGGGGTTCGTTTGCGGGAATTGACAATTGCTCGGAGCAATTCCGCATAACAAAAAAATGATAAAAATATTTGAAACACAGTTGACTTTGCAATTTTTTCGCCTATACTAAAGTCGATGACGATTTTATATTTGTCTTTTTTGTGTCGCGGCGAGGGGAAATGTTCTAATGAATCAGAGCTGGTCAATAGCCGGGGAGTGGCAAAGTAATACCCCTGTGTGGAGCATACGCGTTGCCTCGGACGTGTCCGGCGTGACCGTTGATGAGCTTCGCCGCAGTGCTTTTTCCTTTCACCTGCCACCGTCTTGGCCGGAAGCTTTCTCCGGCTGGTCATTTTCTTTGCGCCTGCCGCCGCCCGGCGGACTTTTCTTCTCGATTACCGGACTTTGCGATTTACCGCGTCCGCGCTTTGCGCGCGGGAAGGCAGTTCATTTCCACCGCGTTTCCCCGCCGCTCCGCCGCTGCCGTCAGGCCGGAATGCTTGCAAGTGTACGGCTCCGGCTATGAGGTAATATGACGAAATACAATCAGAAAATTGCGAGAAGACGTAACGAGAGCCCGGGCCGCCGGGTTCCCGTTACGTTTTTTTTGATGATGAAAAACGATAACGAAAGGGTGAAATTATGTATTATCTGACTATCCCGTATGGTTTTATGTCGATTAATGACGACATAACGATTTTTGCCGGTGATCTTGAGCATTTTCTCGATAACGGATCTATTTCAAGCGGCACTCAGTCTTCTTTTGGGTTGCGTCTGACCAAAGCCGGACTTTCGGTTACCCTCAGCGGGAATCAGGCGGTTCCTTTCATCGAGAAAATTTCCACGACTTCGCTTTCCGGACCCGATGTTGCGTTGTTTTATGAAGCTGGAAATGGTTATTTGAATTTTGCCGCCGAAAGCGGCGCGGCGAAGGCCGGCACCGTCAATGACCGCGGAATCGCGATTGCCGCGATTCAGGGTTATACCGCCAGCGCTTCTTATCCCGGGCCGACGACCGGGGAGGTGATCGGTATCTCCTCCGCCAATGGTAGCGGGAATCTGACGGTAGTGAGCGCTTTCAGCGGGGTGGTGACTGCGGATGCGAGCGCTGATCATAAGTCCATTATTTATAATACCAGCGGAAAAGTCATCGAAATCGGCGCTAATTTCGCTGTGGCGGCAACCGGCGTTAAGGCGGCCGATTTGTATATTGTCGGGAACTATTCCGGCGCTACCGGTGCCACTGCCGCGAATAATGCGAGAAGCCGTAAGACCTTGAGTGTAAGTGGCAATAAGTCGGTTTCCAAAGCCTTTTCCTTGACCGGTGATTTTGTCGTCAATGGGGCTTATCTCGGTGATATCACCACTTCGGCGGCATTTACAGGTTACGCCAATTATACCGATTTCATAGCAGAAGGAACCACCCCGGACAAGGCTCCGGCTTCGGCATCAGCGAGCTCACTTGAAGCCACCGCAATCGGTATAGCGTCGGCGTCGGTTGCTATCGGTGAAGTTTGGAACGGCACCAATACTGCAGAAGTAAGTTTAGTTAATGTTTCTGCCACGGCCTCAAAAACCGGCGCGGATGCGGCGGCGACCTCCGTGACGGCGGACTCCGGAACGGTACAGGCGTACAGTGTCAAAACCGGTCAGATCACCGTCGGCAAATCGTTGGATGGGGTCTTTTCGGCTGAGATTACTGATGTGAAGGTCGGAATCGGCACGACGGCGGAAAAGGGGAATGGGGTGATATCCGCTTCAAATTGGAATATGGATGCAATCGCCATTTCCGGAACCACCATGCAGGTTGGCGGCACGATGGCCGGTAATTTTACAGCAGTCGCCCATGCCGCTTTTACCGGAGCCGCCACAACTTCTCCGGATACCTCGTCCACCACTCCGGCGGCGGTTTCCGCTACTGGTACGCTTGATGACAATACCGTCGATGTCATCGGCATAAATGTGACCGACCTTACGGTGGCAGATATGCTTTCTTCCGTCATTTCTGCGACCGGTACCTTGCAACTGACGAGTGCGTCCTCCGGCGGGAACACCGCTCAGGGCGGTGTCAATTCGACAAGCATACGCAACAACGTCCTGACCGTGGCTGGCATTCTGAGCAACAGCATTACAGTCGGAGGTGCAATTTCCACCTCGATCACCGCTTACGGCAGCATGGGAACCAAGGTGACCTCCGGGTCGATCAACAATGCCAATGATCCTTCGGCCGAAACCGGCAACCGGCTCAACGTGTATGGGATCAAAACGGATTCGCTGGTCTGTTCTGATTTTTCCGGTGTCATTACGGTTAATTCACGTAACACCGACAGCAATCCCGCTCTCAGAAATTCCCGTGTGAATTCCTTTATAACGATTCAAACAGTTGGTCTCTATGTCGACCAGTCCATCAACGGTGGCGACCCCGATACGGCGATGAATATTTCCGGTGTAATTAGCGTCACTGCTGAAAACGGCGGGGTTGCTGCCGGTATCATGGGTGGATTTTCGGGCATCAATATTACGATTAGCGGCTCCATCATTGTCAATGCGTTCGGGGTTGATATTGACCAGAATCCGGTCTCCGGTCCGGCCTTCGCTGTTTACTGCGGTGATTATACGCAGCGTTCTTTCAACGGTTTAAATGGCGCTGCTTTTGAAAACTATGTCACCAAGGCGATTGATGACCGAGTTGAAATTACCGCCGGAGCCCAGGTGGTGGGCGATTTCCAGCTTTCCACCGGGACCAACTACGTCACGATCGACAGTCGCGCCAGCGTGATTGGCGATCTGATGTCGATGGGCGGGACGCTGAACTTGCAGTTCAATCTGGTGGGTGCCGCGCTCAGCAATCCGATTTTGACCGCGAATACTGATTTTGCTTCCGCGCAGTGTTCGATCAGCACTTTCACGATCGATATCAATGAAGCCGAGAGCGGTCGGTATCAGTTGATGAATGATGCCGGCGGAGTCAATTACAAATGGGTGGGGAGGGAAGTTTCTCTGATCTACAATGGTCAGACATATGTCACCACCGTGGGGTTTGAAGCTTCCGCAGCGATTTCCTACCTTAACGGGGTCGACGGGTTCGGCTTCAAGGTGTTCCTCTCGACCGACAACAAAACCATTATTGCCGAAATGGTGGAAGCTTCGCCGAATCTCTCGGTCGGACCGGGAATCGGCGCTCCGGTGATCGATTTGAATTCCGCGACGCTCTCCTGGCAGGATATGAGCGTGGCTTACGATCCCGCCAATCCGGTTGATCCGGACAGCACAATTGCCGGCGTAGCCTGGGACGGCAGACAGGTTGCCCGTTATGAGCTTGAATTCTCCGTCAGTAACGATTTCTCCAATGCGATGTCGCGTTACATTTATGGCGACTCCACTGGATACGCCGCAACTGATATTGTTATCAGCGGTCTGGCGGTCGGAGACTATTTCTGGCGTGTCCGCACGCTTTATGCCGACGGGACGCTTTCCGGGTGGAGCGATGATGCGGGTCCTTCGGCAACGTTTACGGTGGTCAACAAACTTTTCTACACCACGCCGGACGTTATCGACAATACCACGATGGCCGCGGTCGATCCCAACGGCGCGGCCGGCAAGTTCAGCAATTCGGTGGTCAAGCTCGATTGGGCTGATTCCACTGCGGCGACTGGCATCAATTATTATGTGGTTGAGTATTATTCCAGTACCGACAAAGCCGACTATTATATCTCCGCGGATCAGACCGGCTGGGATCAGTGGGTTGCCGACGGTGGAACGGTGAATACCCGGATGATTTCCGCCAGCGAACTCATTTTGAGCGGTCTCGGCAACTACACCAATTTGCATTGGCGCGTCAAGGCGGTTGCCAATGATCTTGGCGGCAATCTCGACAATGTGCCGACCGAAGGCGAATGGAGCTATTATCAGAATCCGATCGTGGTCTGGGTCGGCGACAAGACCGCTCCGACCGCGGCGTCCAAGCTTGACGTCAACGCCATCGTCAATGCCGATGATCCGAGCAAGATCGATATGGAACTCCTCTGGAATGTCTCCAACGACGCCCAGAGCGGCGTTCAGCGCTACATCGTCCAGTATGGTCTGTCGCAGGACTGGAGCGATCCGGCCAACTATACCGAACTGATGGTTTCCGGCTCCGCCGCACAGCTTACGCCGGACGGCAAGATCACCATCCCCGGCCTTGGCGAAACGCTCAACAACCAGTGTTACTACTGGCGCGTCCAAGCGGTCGACTATGTCGGCAATTCCAGCTCCTGGGTCGAGGGCAAGACCTTTATCATCGATATGACCGCACCCACCGATCCGGTGCTGATCGACGTCGCTACATCGGGCACGACTTCCCTCGGCGCCGACGGCATCACCTTTAATTGGAAGCCGTCGGAGGACGCCTCCACGCTCACTTATGATATCCAGATTTCGGCCAGCGGTGATTTCTCAAGCGATTTCTACGCCGCCGCGATCGGGGTCGACGGGGTCGCCGACACTTCCGGCAATCTGTCTTTCACCATTTCCGGCGCCGACTTCGCCACGCTGCTGACCAACTCCGGCTACAGCTTTGCCGATGGCGTCATGTTCCACTGGCGCGTCAAGGCATTTGACCATCCGGTCGGGGCGAGCTACAGCAACGAGAGCAACTGGGTCAGCGGCCAGTTTGCGGTCGATCTTACCGACGACACGGCGCCGGTCGGCCCGACCACCATCAGCCTGAGCCAAGTGCCCGGTCAGCGCAGCATTTCCGTCACCTGGACTCCCGCCGCCGACAACAAAACCCCGCAGGCGGAATTGAAGTATCTGGTCTATTACAAAGCGGCCGGCGATACCGCCTGGACCCAGCGCGTGGCCGATACCAACTCGTTCACGCTGACCGGGGTCGAAGAAGGCAAGGAGTATTTCTTCAAAGTCAGCGCGATTGATAACGCGTCCAATGTCGGAGCCGAGAGCGCCGAAGCGTCGATCATCTGCGACGCCACCGCGCCGACCAACAACGCCGGCCTGGCGAGTTTGGTCACTTCCGGCCCCAACGGTTCGATCGTGCTGAGCTGGAACGTCGCCACCGACGCCGGTGATGCCGCGCAGAGCTTCAATACCAATTATGAACTCCAGTATTCGACCAGCTATTTGTTCACTCCCGGCGCCGGATTGCATACGATTACGGTGAATTCCGGCAACATGGTGGTTGCCAACGGCCGGGTCACGTTGACGGTTTCCGGAGCGGAGCTGGCCGGCTTTGCCGATCTGACCACCTATTTCTGGCGGATTCAGGCGGTGGACCATGCCGGCAACAAGAGCGCTTTCTCCGCCGGTACCGACAAATTCGTCGCGCCGGACGTGACCGCGCCGACCGAGCCTGCCAATCTGACCATGGTCCGGGTGCCGAATCAGCAAATGACCCGCTTCCAGTGGGATGCTTCGGCCGACAACAGCCGGAGCGTTTCCTACATTCTCAGCTACTGGACCAATCCCGACAAGAGTGATATTCAGTCGGTCACCGTCACCGGCACCAGCAAGGACCTGGCTTTGGCCGCCGGTCCGGTTTTCTGGAGTGTCCAGGCGGTCGACAACGTCGGCAACAAGAGCGTGGCGACCGAAGCCGGCGGGACCGTCGATTACATCGCGCCGTACATTCCGTCGGCCCGGGTTGCCGCGGTTAACCAAACCACCCGCGCGGTTACGTTAAGCTGGACTCCCGCCAATCCGGACGATGCCGCGCCCGGCAGCGGTCTTGCCAAATATGAAATCCGTTACTCGAATACTTCGGCCTACAATCCGGACGACACGGTGACGGTAACCGTAGACGGCGCCCTGTCGGAGTATGTGCTCGGCTCCAATCTTCTCAAGGATGCCGAAACCTATTACTGGCAGATCCGGGCGATCGATCACAACGGCAACGCTTCGGTATGGAACGACGGCGCGGGCGCGATTTTCATCGCTCCCGATACCACCAACGCCACCGGCGACGCCAAGCCGATCTCCGTCGGCCAGACGCTCAACGAACGCATCGGCGGCCCCAAAGACCCGGCCGATTACTATTACCTCTCGCTGGGCCAGACCGGGAACTATACGTTCACGGTGACCAGCAACGCCACTACCGTCGGCATTACGCTGGTCAATCTGGCCAACAACCAGACGATTTCCTACCGCTCCGGCCAGACGGTCGATCTGCTGGCGGGGAACTACCGGGTTGGAATCACCAATTCCGGAGCTTCGGTTGAATACACGTTCAATTCGACGGCCAACACCATTTACAGCGTCAACAACAACGACGACACCTGGAACAATGTTGCCAACAACAGCCAGATCGTGATGACCGCCAACGAATCCGCCCGCTCCGGCGAAGCCAACGACTGGGTCGGTTTCGGCGACCTGACCGATTATTACAAGCTGGTACTCGACAAGGCCGGGACCTATACGCTGGCGATCGACGGACTGGACAACAACGCGGTGATGACCCTTTATCTGGTCAACGCCGCCGGCACCGCGGTCAGCACCCAGAGCGGCTGGTCCACGACCGCCCAGAGATCG